>CAZLIO010000063.1:0-11617 GCA_964559025.1 uncultured Pirellulales bacterium
GTCAGAATCCCAAAAATGGACGTCGTCTTCAGTCCGCGGTCATCCGTTCTCCGTTTCTGTTTGAAAGGTAGCTTATTGACCGGAAGGCGTGGATTTAATATGATGATACGCGGAATGGCAATATTTCAAGCGATTGCGGAGGTGACTGGTGCCTGGTGGTGCCCCTGGTCTTCAAAACCAGTGTGGGGCTGATAAGGTCCCGGGTGGGTTCGATTCCCATTCGCCTCCGCCATTTATTACAGACGGCCGATTAGGGCAAAACTATTTACTTGTGGTTGGCCGATATAAAAAGTAAACTAAAAAAATACAAAAACCGTATTTCAATGGATGAGGTTTCCATGCTGACAAAAAAAACAAAAGTCATCATTTTTTGCCTGCTGATTTCGCTCGGAGTGATTGTGTTGGCCTACGGCGCGTTCTTTCATTCTATAAAAGTTACAACCAACGTGGAAGGTGGTTCTGTGTCGATTACCAAGTCGGAACCCGCTCTTGTCAAAGAAGCTTCAGTGGGCGGCGTAACGCGAGATAAATCAGGCAAGGTTAAGCAAACATACACAGGCAAGGCGCCCGAAGCCTGTCCTACGTGACCAGGTTAAGAAGGAGACCATGGCGGCCATGGTCACAAAAACCAAATTGACCAATCTCACTTCAAAACTGCTCGGCTGGCGAATGTGGGTACAATCAGCATTCCTGCTGGTTTGGCTGGACCCCTTAGGACTGCGTTTGCATACTGTGTGCTCACCTGTTTTTCACTGTTACGCATGTCCGCTGGCCACTTTCGCATGTCCTATCGGAATCCTTGCCCAATTCAGTGCACTGCATATTTTTCCATTTATGGCAGTTGGCCTGTTAATCGCGGTCGGCGCTTTGTTCGGTTCGCTTATATGCGGGTGGGTATGTCCCTTCGGCTTTCTCCAGGACCTGGTCGCCAAGATTCCAACGCCAAAGTTTGACCTGCCTAAATTGGCCGGGTATTTGCGTTACGTGGTGCTGATAGGTACTGTTCTGGCTATTCCCTACTTCTTAGGCGAAGGGCATCCGCTTTTTGTCTGCCGGGTTTGTCCAGCGGGGGCGCTCGAAGTGGCCGTGCCCAATATGATTAGCCAGGCGACTGCGGGCCAGCAGATTGCCTGGCCGAACGCAGTGAAGCTGACTATCCTTGGCCTGTTTCTTATAGCTGTTTTCTTCATAAAAAGACCGTGGTGCAGGATACTGTGTCCGCTTGGTGCGATATTCTCACTTTTCAATCGCGTCTCAGCCTTTTTCCTGCGGTTCAACGCCGACAAATGCACCGACTGCAAGCAGTGCCATCAATTGTGCGAATACGGGATAGAGCCGGAAAAAAGCCCTAATAGCTTGCGGTGTAATCGCTGCCTCGAATGCATCCGCTGTGACCCCGGCGCTCTGACTCTCGGCAGCATATTTGAGAAACCACAAACACAGAAAAGTGCGTTTGAAAATCCTAAGCCCAGTTCCGTTAGAAATTTTTGCTTACTACTCAGTTAAATTTCGCACTTATTATTAGATGAATCCTTTATAAAATAAGGACTTACGAATAATTTGGTCTTTTATGCATGTTCGGTAAATCGTTCGAACATTACGAAAATAACCCTATTGTCGCGAAATGACTCATAAGCTCAAAAAATGCCCAATTTAACACAATTCAAAAAGTGCGAAAGTTCGAACTCACTCAATTCTGCTTTTGAGCGATTGCACTTATTTTTTCATCGATTTCAGTCAGAGCAAAGCCTTCTGCCAGGACAATATGCTTACGGTTGGTTAGAATCAACCAGGGAAGAGACCTCACGCCCCAGGTGAAGCGGGTTTTTTCTACATCTCCTTGCACTATTCCGACGGCGAAGGGGATTTTATATTTTTTCACCCAATCATTGAGTTTGTTTTCATCAACCTTTGAGGCTTGTATTACGACAACAGTTACGCCTCTTTGCTTGAGCTGCTCGGCTTGTTTGGCGAGTCGTATGATGCAGTTTCTCGACGGCCGCTGCTCCATATCCCAGAAGCAGACAAGGAGCATCTTATCGTCGGTATCGGCCGGTGAGAGGTCAACTTTTAAGTCTTTTAGTTCAGGTAAGGGCTTGCCGATAAGAGAAAAATACTTTGTATGAACCAATCGCTGTCCCAGTATAATCTTTACGTTTTTATCGCCCCCCTGTGCTTCGAGGAAGCCGGCCCCTCCGGGACTGCTGCTGAAGTTTGCCTGAAGCCGGAGCCTTCCTTTGCAAATTCTTTTGATTGTGAACCGGCCATTGTTATCAGTTGCAGTACTCTTTTCAGGCTGATCTTTTCCGTGCAGAAAAATCGGCACTCTGGCAGCGGGTTTGCCCTCGGCGTTAACCAGTACACCCGAAATCGACTGGTCTGCTGGTTGAAGCATAATCTTCATCTCCATAGGTGTCCCAGGCTCACCAGTAATAGAAATTCGTTCCAAATGTTTGCGTCCATATCCTGATGCGTTCACCAAAATACGATATAAAAATCCTGATTGCTCCGGAGGGATAGCTCTCATCTGATACTTTCCTTTGTCATCGGCAAGCACCTCGGAACCAACTTCCGACACATAATTGTTTAAGTGCATGCACAGCGAAAATCTCGCTGTCGGAATCCCCACACCATTAGCATCGGTTATCTGCCCGGCAATTGACAAGGCAGGTTTGAGCGTAACTTTCATCGGCTTGGAGTTGTCTTTGACATCAATTATTGCCGCAAGATTGCGTTCTACGTATCGAGCGAATAGACATTTGCAGGGCCTACTCTGATCAAAGCCGATCTCGAACTCAAATCTGCCGTTTGAGTCGGTGAGCACTTCATCACCAACCGGATAAGCCCTCACCAGTGCTCCAGCCACCGGTCGGCCGGTTTCATCGAGCACTACACCTGAAGCACCGGGATTGCGATCCAATAGAATCTCCAACTGGGTGGTCTGGCCTTTAGCTACGGTGATTGGTTCATTCGCCCGATAGCTTGAATACCCTTCATGACCGGCATAGAAATTGAATTCGCCTGTCGGCACTCGAATACGAGCAACTCCCTCAGCGTTTGTCCAGGCTCGCCCGGAGGAACTCTCATTATATGCGGTCACTCGGATATTATGGAGGGGTTTTTTTGTGGTCCCTTCGCGAACGACCGTTTCGATTATCCCCCCCTTTTCCACTTCTACGGTAATATCTTTAACGGCTTGACCTTGCTGGACATTCAGCTTGACAGACTTGCCTACCCATTTGGCCATTTCTTTTTCGGGCGAAATCACTTTCAACAGATGTTTACCGGCAGGAATACCCTCGAAACTAAACTGCCCGTCCTGCCCTGAAACAACGAGGTCAGGGCAATATGGATTTAGATGCTCTCTGACATTCTCCGGCTGGATGATTAGACTGACGCCCGCAATAGGATTGTCGCTCTCTACCTCGACTACCCGTCCTTGAATCGGGGCCTCTGGTGGTAAAACGAGGCGGACATCTGTACGCCCCACTGCAAAACCGCAAGAGCTTAAAGTGTATTTATAAACCGACGCCCAGCCCGAAGCCTCGACCCAAAAATCGCAACTTACGTCAGCAGCAAAATTATTGAAACCAAACTTTCCTTTTGCATCGGTTTGGGTATTAAACCACTGCTCCGGTACCAAGATTGGCCTTTGATAAACCAGAGACAAATTGCTTGTTTCCGGTAAGGCACGCACCTTAGCCCCGGCAATGGGATTATCCATTTCATCCACTACCGTCCCTGCCAAAGTACCTGGCTTTTCTAAAATAATTAAAAAGTTTCCTTTGGTGTTGTAACTGGTGTTGATAGTAATGCCAGAGTTCAAGACGTCCCAGCCAACAGCCATGCCTTTTTTCCGTGCGACTATAAACACATTGCGTTGGGAGCTGATATCCGCATTTAGAACAAAGTAACCGTTCACATCGGTTTTTTTAACCTGGCCCAGTAACTTCGTGTACTCCTGTCCGCTGGAATAGTTATAAAATCTTTCATAGGCTGCAACTTCGGCACCGGCAAGGGGTCGGGCCTTGGAATCCATGACCTTGCCGGTACAGGTTATTTCTTTTGTTTCCCGGGCGGTTGAAAGAGTTACGAAGCTGACCAGAAGCACCAAACACAAAATTGCCAACCGATTTTTGCGCATAATAGTTCCCCTTCGCGGCTCCTACCGCCTGTCAATCCTGATTCCTTAAAAGATTAAGTTAGTAGGCTACTTATGTTCGCTTTGTACGGAACACTTGAATAATCAAGAATGCGGCTACAACGGCCAGGACAACAACCGCCGGCCAAACATTTCGCTTCCGTATAATTTTGGGCCCGATGGCCGGGGCTGCCATGGTGTAAGGTTCACTTTGTACTTTGAAGGGGGCACCGATGTCAACGGTTGCGATAAATGGACCTTTTACATTTTTTGGCTCTCGCCACGAGAGCGAACAGGTGCCGCCTCACCCATACTCGAAGCTAAAGGTACGGTCATACGTGTCGTCTTTGCTCTTGATGTTCAGTTTCGGGGCTCGCGGCTGAGCGCCGTCGCTGGTTAATTCGATGCGCTCGCCGAGCCGGCCTTTGAGGTTGTGGCTGAAGGCGCGAGTTCCACTTCTGTTCTGCAGCTCAATGGTGGAAATAATCGGCTCACCAATCGAAAGCTCAGCCTCTTTTACCTCGGTAATATCGAAATCACCCTTATTAGAGAATCCCTCACCTTGCATTTTCCATTTTTTGCCCTTTTCGTCTTTGCGTTCAATGGCCCAGTGATTGACGCGATATCTCCCCAGCGGCAGTGAGCCGGTCCCTTTATCCGGTTTTAGAGTGAATAATCCGTTCTCTCCGCCTGCGGAAAACTCGGTAATCGTCTCAGGCAGTCGAATGTTTCCAAATTTCACATCTTCAGCCTTACTCAGCTTTATGTATGCGCCATCGCGGGCAATATCCGGCTGATACAGCACGTCGTCAATCTCGATGTAATTGCCCACAAAAAGAGAATCCTTACTACCTTTTTCGCCGATTCGGATCCGGTCACACTCGCCGGCGTTAAGCGATTTATCATTAAATGTGCCATTTGCGTTATGGTCGATAAGCACGCAGTGCTTTTTTGTCCCTGCTACTGTGACGGCTCCCTCGTACCATCCCGCTGCTCTTATATACAGATATTTACGGCCAGTGTAATTAAGAAATTCGATGTTTATGTGATATGTAATTGGGCCGTCTTCACCTTTTAAAATCAGCTTTATTGGCCCGAAGGTTGTTCGTCGGCTGCTGCGGTAGTCAACTTCGTAAGAAGCTATAGCAGATTCATCAGCCAGACTGCCGTCTCCGTTCGAGTCGATGTAAAGTAAATCGTAAGGGCGGCCGAGCTTGTTCTGACGGTCAAAAGCCGTCCAGAGACCACTACTTGCAACCATAGGAGTGGGCCAGCGAGCAAAAAACGGTTCATCGCATTTGAAATCGGGTAGTTCAACGCCCTTCGGCTTATCAGACACCACTTTTGGATTCGACGCTCCCATATCACCAACTATTCGCTGTGCCTCGCGTTCTGAGTGATATTGCAGCCACTGTTCATCCTGTGCACCGGTCGGTGATGTAAGGATAAGCATACTGATTCCCACAATGATTTGAATATAGATTTTATTTCTCATTTTGCGGAACCTTCAAATGCGGTTGATTATTTAGCCGGACCGAAAGCTCGTTCTGTTCGTTATATAAATTTAGACGTGGTTTTAAGTAAAAAGTTACAGATTTTTTTGTGCTTTTGTTAATATTTTTTCTCGTAAAGCCTTGTTGTTTAAGTATTTTCAGATAGAAGAGGGGTGGTTTTCGGATGTTTTCGGATTTGGGTTTTGCCCACCAAGCCAATTGGCATTCGTATCAGACTCTGCAATCGTGGGCATCGACTTTATCCGTAAGCACGCATAAAATCGCTCGCGGTAAAATGGGCTGCTTAACATCAGAATCATAAATGGAAGGTTAATCACATATCTCTTGAACTGGGGAGTTTTGCGTATCTCTTGCATTGCCGGCTTATTTCTCCACACCACTTGCGCCCTTCGCAATTCCAGCACGTGGCTGGGCCTTCGGCGGGGTGTCCCCCGGCGGTTCTCTACCCGGTGGTAGTTTACGTTCCTGCGTCGATCCGGCCACAGCACTTGGCTCGATCAATAGTGGAGGATTTAACAGCACCTGCTCGCCCTCTTCCAGACCGCTAATAATCTCCACAAAAATATCATTGAAAGCACCTGTGCTCACCACTCGCGGCTGCGGGGTATCAGAATCCATAACATAGCACAGCTTTTTACCCTCACGAATTGCAACCACCTGGACCGGCACAATTAGAACATCGTCTAACTGGTCAACCAGAATCTCAACCTTTGCTGACATGCCGGGTTTAACAGAATCGTGAGAACCCTCCATGCTGACCTTGGTAGTGTAAACCTTGACGTCAGGATTAAGAAAACCCTGCTGTGAATCGGGCAGTGGCGCAACCTTAAGTACTTCACCCTGAAAGGTTTTATCGGGAAAGGCATCAACAGTAATGGTCGCATGCTGACCCGGACGAACTTTATCGACCGAGGTCTCGTGGACACGGATTTCAACAATAATTTCTGACGTATTCGGAAGTGATATAATGGTCTGACGCTGATAAACCTTGCCCCCTTCCCGAACAGGTCCTCTCTCCCTTTCTCTCCAAGGCTCGCCGCTTGTACCATACACCACCAGGCCCGGCGCCGGTGCTCTGATTGTACAGGCATCAACCTGTTTTATCCTTCTTTGTACGTCTTCTCTTGACTCGGTTACGTCTTCTTCGGCATTACTCAGTCTGGCCTGGGCCTGTGCCATCCTGGACCGGGCACGGGCGCGCATCCGCACTAATTCTCGCTCGGCCTCTTTGTAATCGCTGAGGTACATCTCGGCTTCTTTGGGAAAATCATAACGCCTGTACAATTTCAGGGCCTCGACGGCGCTTTCTCTTTGAATCCGATAACGTTCCACATCCAGCTCATCACCCTTCAACTCAAGCTCCGATACGTAATTCGCATCGTGAAGCTTCTTCGTCCCTTCCAACATGTCATTTGCTTTTTCCAACTGCCCCTCGGCAAGAAGAATAGCGTCTTTTAGTTGTTTCAGTTGCTGCGAAGACCCACCACTCAAACTGTTTGGGTCATTTGGGTCGTTATTGGCAAGGAGCGATGTAATATCAAAATTTGAATTCGGGTCCAGGCTCGCTTTCTCGACGACCTTTTGGGCAACAGTCTCACCAAGATATTTTTGAAGGTCCATCAGGGCAAACTTTACTGCCAGTTGAGCCGCGGTAATATCGCTTTCATTTTGGTTTTGCTGAATGTGATAATTCTCCTGTTCCTCGATAAGTCGCGCCTCGTCACTGGCAAGCCCCTTCTCTTCTTCTTTGAGCCTTTCTTTCAAACTCGAAGAATCCAGCTCCACGAGCAGCTTTCCGGCATTTACATCTTCTTGCGTAATATAAGTGCCTTCGGGAATAAGACTAATTATAGTCGCCTCGCCATAGACCTCGGATCTGATATCTATTGTCTGGCTGGCCTTGGTGCTGCCGCCTTCCGTAACAGTGATGGTTAAATCATCGCGGCGCACAGGGAAGGTGCTTAGTATATTACTCGTAGCAGCCAAGCCCCCTTTTCTCATCGAGACCCACAATACCCATACCGTCAAAGCTACCGCACAGAAGATTAAGATTATCCACAGCCTCTTGACGCCACCTACAAGTCCCAGTATTCCCTGACGTCGATTTACCAATTCATTTTGCTTGTTTTTGTGTTTATCATTCATTGTTCTCTTGCTCTCACATTCCGTCCGGCCTAACCTGCAAAATGCTCTTACCAGGATGGCACGATACGTACGAGCACTACCATAAGAACCGCCAAGGCAAGAAGGATAATAAGTATCCAACGTTTTGAGCTCATTCTTTCATCCCTTTCGTTGATAATACCGTGTCCACAACCTTCTATCTCAGTTAAGCTGCTCGCCGACGCACTGTCACCTCGGTCCTGCCCATATAAAAACTTTCTTTAATGCGAACCTGGTGCATCGGCCTTTCGGCCCGAAGTAGCGGCTTCGCATAGGCAAACTCCTATTCCTAAAAAGAGCAGAAGGGTGGTAAGTGAGCTGGCGAATCTGAATTTGGCAGTTTGTGCAAACATTATTTTTCGTACCTGTCCTTCTGTTAACCTTTCTATATTATAGACGATTCAAAGTCTTTTTCGTTAACAAAACAGCCCAAAATCAACTTTATTTACACTGCCGGTCGCTGTTCTATCAATCCCGATAAATCACGAATTGTCGTGTGGCGGTTACTGTGCCGTAAAGCTCCAGCATATCGTGTTGCACCTGCACGTTGAAGGTCTCTTCATTGCCGTTGAGTTTAAGGTCGTTTGGCACTCGCCACGAGTACCCGCAGGTTCCATCTCGTCCGAAGTGCATCACGCCCTCGGCGACCTTTTCGCCGTTGGCACGCGTGATAAGCACCTTTGGTTCGAGAGACATAACTTGTTTAGAGGTGCGTTTTTGACCATTGGAAGTAACGTATTCTATTTTCTGCTTTCGCGTAATGTCTTCGAGGCGCCGGATTATAATATCCAGTTTTTGATCTATCAGGACAGCTTCCACCGGCAATTGCTCTCCCAGTTTGACCCGGTGACCCTTTGCCGGCGAAATAAACATCATTTCCGGTTTGTCGGAGAAGTCAAGGACAAATGGTCTATCCTTGCGAATTTTAATGCCATAGAATAAAGGACTCCCGTCCCTGTTGCATAGTTTGCCATCTGAATGATAGTTCTTTGAAACTTCGATACGCAAAAGGCCAAACGTTATCTTCAGGGACCAGAGCAAATAGTCCCCGACAGGTAACCGGCAACTTTTAGCCGACGTTAACCTGCCATGTTTCAATTCTCCTCCGACAGCCACAACCATATCTTCGGAGCACAGCGAACCCTGCACGGTCATCTCGGGATACATGTCCCTTCCACCGGCACCAACCTCGAATGTACTAAAATCGCCGTCATAAGGCCGCACAAACAATTTGTCACCTGCCGGTGTAGCGGAAAAGCGATAATATGTTCCTCCAATTTTATGCATCGCCCTGAGCTGGTTCGCACCCCTCCAACGAGGATAATCCTGGGTGCCGATTTTCGGAATCAAATAAAAAGCCCTGCTCGTTTGATCAAACGGCCCGCCGACAGAATAGGTATATCCAAGCAAGGCGTAATATCCGGCTCCACCAATATCGATCTGGCCTTTGCGCGCCTTTGTGACTACGAAGCACAACTCGAAATGTCCACTTTGGTTAATCGTCAATCGCGGCATAATCTCAATAGAGCGTTCGCCGGCAGTACCAAAGTCAAAAGTTATCTCAAAACTATCGAAACAAACCTCTTGTTCGACAGACGAATAACCCAGTAATGCCCATTTGGGCGGGTTCTGCAGAGGTGCCAGAGGTGTATCATTTGTCAGGTCGAGGTCACAGTTAGAGTCGAGATAGAGGCGGTCGTATCCCTTGCCTGTTCCCGCGGATTCGTCAAGCGCAAAATGGTATTCGGCTGGCGCATGCAACTCTGCGGAACTCCCAGCGAAGCTGATTCTGCCGTAGAGTGGCTTTTCCGATTTAAACGCGGTATACTTAACCAGCCTGCGTGGCAGATTGTTGCAGAAAGTGCTCTGACCTCTAAGAAAATCCTGGAATACCTCGCCCACATCGAAGACAGAAACTTCGTCGAGATTGAATACAAACTGCTTGGTTTGTTCCTCTGTTTTTTCTTTGCAGGCGAATGTAATTACTATCAGCAGCAGGCATAACAGTACAAGATTGCCGGTGGTTAAGAATCTGCAGGAAATAGCTTTTCCTCTCATATTCAGGTCCTTTCGCGCAAAAGCTCTAACCAGATGAATTCAGCCGCGTTGAGGTGCTATAAACATAATATTATAAAAGACACCACGAAAAGTCAAATTTAATCCAAGATAGATTCGCCAATTTTCTGATGTGGCGGGATTTTCCGGTCGTAAGAAAAGCTGTCAAACTTTTATCAAGCTCGTAGTACTTTTCATTAACGAAAAGTACTATTATCCTGCCACTACTGAATTGACGATTGTCATATCAGCGACAGAGTACTACTATCCTGCCACTACTCAATTGACGATTGTCATACCTGCGACAGAGCACTACTATCCTGCCGGGCTTGAGTTAGTGGGTGCGGAAAGCGCACAAAAGTGTTTCGTTGTTCTGGATTAAGGATGAGACTGCTGCGGCTTTTGAAAAAGGCACGCTTTCGGAGATGAAACCTCCGTTAATCAAGTTTGAAAGAGTATTAGTTCTTAGCATCTATCTGGTGTCTGCGGTCTTCAAAACTTGAGCGAAATCATCCTGTTGACTGTTCCGGGATTGGCAGGCCGAGCTCGGTGAGGACTTTTTTCATGTCCTCCCAAACCCTTCTACGGTTTTCCTGTGAGTAGTTCCGCAACAGATAGGCGGTGTGATATGTAGCCATAAGCTTTATAGGCGGTCTGCCGAGGCCGGAATAGTATTCGTGGAATTGGCCGCGTAATTGGCCTATCGACTTGGTGGTATTTAACAGTGTCCTGGCTGCGTGGGCACCCAGAGCTACGATGATTTCAGGATTTATTATCTCAATCTGTCTTTGAAGATAGGGCAGGCAGCTTATTATCTCATCGGCGCGAGGGTCGCGATTCTCCGGCGGACGACACTTCAGGATATTGCCTATAAAGACCTCGCTTCGCTTTAGACCCATTGCCGAGATTACCTTATCCAATAGCTGTCCTGCTCTTCCGACGAAAGGTCGGCCTTGTGCATCTTCGTCAGCTCCAGGGCCTTCGCCCACGAACATTATGCGGGCGTTGGGGTTGCCCTCGCCGGGGACTGCATTTGTCCGCAGCGACCCGAGGCCGCACTTGCGGCACTGGTGAACTTCCTCAGCGATTTTTTCGAGCTCGGCTGATTTCTCTGCGGCGGCCATTGCCTCGGCTTCGCTCTGGACAGGACGCCTGACGGTGGGGACATGATTGTCCTGCTGCTGTTGTGGTTCACCCAGCCCCTCGGAGGGGCGGGGTTCAGGTGTATCGGTTTTACCCTTGAGAGCAAAGCCGGAAAGAAACTGCTCCATCTCAAGATGCTGGCGAACAACTTTATCAATGTCCACATCTTTTTCCATCGCAGCGAATTGTAACGATGTCGTGAGGATTACGCAATAAAAAAGGCGCTCGCCGAAGCGAGCGCCTTTCTGAGACTCATAAGACGAGTGTTAATTATACTAAACCCTGGTCGAGCATTGCGTCGGCGACCTTTACGAATCCTGCGATGTTTGCACCCATTACGAGGTTGCCGGGCTGACCATACTCTTGGGCGGCCTCGAAGCATTGCTTGTGGATGGCAATCATAATGTTGTGGAGCCGCTCGTCGACCTCTTCTTTGGTCCAGGAGAGCCGCAGTGAGTTTTGCGACATCTCCAAACCGGATGTGGCGACGCCGCCGGCGTTTGCGGCCTTGCCGGGGCCGTAGAGTATCTTTTTATCGAGGAACTGGTCAATGGCCTCGGGTGTGCTCGGCATGTTGGCTCCTTCCGCGACAAGAATGCAG
>CAZLIO010000064.1:0-9523 GCA_964559025.1 uncultured Pirellulales bacterium
ACGATTTTTTTCTTTTCAAAGTATGCCTAACCTCAATTTTGCAGAACTCATTTGTTTATAAAATGAAGGAGAATTTATGGGTAGTCTCAACTCTGTCGACTATACAGTAATTCTTGTTTATTTTGGATTTCTGGTCGCCCTGGGTTTGTATCTTAAAAAGAAAGCTTCAGAAAGCCTCGAAGATTATTTTCTTGCTGGACGCAAACTCCCATGGTGGGCACTTGGTATCTCGGGAATGGCTTCATTCCTTGATATCACAGGGACAATGATCATAGTTTCCTTCCTTTACATGCTTGGCCCAAGAGGATTGTTTATTGAGTTCAGAGGAGGCGCGGTACTGATACTTGCCGTAATGATGCTCTGGACAGGCAAGTGGCATAGAAGAAGCAAATGCATTACAAATGCCGAATGGATGATATACCGCTTTGGAGATGGATTTGGAGGACAATTCGCCAGGATCGTTGGAGCAATAGCTGCTATAGTCTCAACTTTGGGCATGCTTGCCTATCTGGTAAAGGGTGTTGGCTTGTTTCTCTCAATGTTTTTCCCACTAACACCTTTACAGTGTTCACTGATAATGATCGGTATAGCGACAATATATACTGCCGTCTCCGGTTTCTATGGAGTTGTGTTCAGTGACATTTTCCAATCCGTCATAATCCTGGCCGCTGTTATTGGAATATCGGCAATGGCAATCTTTAAAGTAGACAGCGCCGCTGAGCTTGTAAGTCTATCCCAGGAAGTAACGGGCAACTCAGGATGGATATCATCAAAGCTAAGCTGGTTTACGGAAATGCCAAAGGGATACGAGATGTATAGACACCTGATGATCTTTACGATGTTCTATCTGCTTAGAAATGTCTTTTTTGGAATGGGACTTGGTGGTGACCCAAAATACTTCGGAGCCAGAAACGACAGGGAATGCGGAACACTGACATTCCTCTGGACATCGCTGATGATGTTTAGATGGCCTATGATGATGGCGTTTGCTGTATTAGGACTCTTCCTTGTAAAAGACCTCTTTCCCGACCAGACCATATTAGCTCAGTCCGCAGAACTCATCAAAACTCACATGGGAGAGATTGACAAAAGTCGGTGGGCGGATATTACAGCAGGAATAACATTAAACCCGGATAACTATCCTCAGGAGCTTGTGGCAGGTCTAAAAAATCTTCTTCAGGACAATTGGCAAAACAAGCTTCACCTGCTGAGCTTTGAGGGAACAGTTAATCCTGAGCGAATAGTTCCTGCAGTAATACTTTTTAACATTCCGACAGGTTGCAGAGGACTTATACTAATAGCCTTGTTGGCAGCGTCCATGTCAACTTTTGACTCTATCGTTAATATGACCGCTGGATTCTTTACTCGTGACCTCTACCAGAGATATTTCAGGCCTAAAGCCTCAACCAAAGAACTTATCTACGCAACCTGGGCATTTGTGGTTACACTGGTTGCTGTTGGATTTCTTTTCGGATACAGTGTCAGGAGCATAAACGATATCTGGGACTGGTTTATAATGGCCCTGGGAGGTGGCCTGCTTGTAGGCAGCATGTTAAGGTTGTACTGGTGGCGTTTTAATGGCGGCGGCTTTGCTATTGGAACAATGATCGGAATGGTCGGTGCTGTCCTGGTAAGGGTCCTTGATATTCACCTTCCTGCTGAAATGCAAATAACCATCATGAATGTCGACCTGCTATGGTTTACCCGCGACCCGCGAGGACAATTCCTCTTGCTTGTTGCTATTGGCTTTATAGGCTCGATAATTGGCACTTATCTTGCGAAACCTACAGAGCAGAAGGTGTTAGAGAACTTCTATAGAACAACACGACCTTTTGGCCTGTGGAAGCCTCTCAGGAAATGTCTTCCTGAAGACGTTTATAAAAGAATGAGGAAAGAACACTTTTACGATGTCATCTCTTTGCCGTTTGCTTTGACCTGGCAAATAACGATATTCCTGCTTCCAATGCAGCTCATAGTTCGTTCTTACAATGCATTCTTCATTACTCTGGTAATCTTCATTATAAGCATCCTGGGACTTTATTTCTTCTGGTACACGAAATTACCTGAGACAAACTACGAACCCGATTTATGAGAAAACTATAACTTTTTAAAGGGCGATAAGATGAAGGCGAACAGACGAGATTTTGTTAAATGGTCGCTTGGAGGAATTCTTGCCGGCAATTATTCGGCAACTGCTATGGCTCAGACAAAACCTGCACAACCCGGGGGCTTCTTAGCCGGTAATAACAAAAGGAAGAATGTCCTATTTATTATCGTCGAAGACCTCAAAAACGTATTAGGCTGTTATGGAAATCCACTCGTCAAAACTCCTAATATCGACAGGCTGGCCCGTAAAGGTCTAAGATTTGATCGTGCTTACTGCCAGTACCCTGTATGTAACCCAAGCAGGTCTTCCTTTATGACCGGATTAAGAGTTGATACAATTGGCATTTATGACAATGTCATGCCATGGTCAACAAACCTGTCAGGATGCACAACTCTGCCAAAATTATTCAAAGAAAATGGATATTACACAGCACGCCTGAACAAGGTATTCCATGGCAGAGACAAACACGATGATGTTGAGGCGTGGAGCGAAACTTTTGATATGGGAACAAAACGTATCGGCAAAACAGGCGAAGGAAGAAATATGACCGGAGGAGAAGTCAAATGGTGTAGCTGGCTTGCCGCTGAGGGTGCCGACGAAGACCATCAGGACGGAATGTTAGCAACAAAAGCTATAGAGGTTATTAGAGAAAACAGAGATAAACCCTTCTTTGTAGCATTAGGATTTGCCAAGCCTCATGACCCATTTGATGCTCCGAAGAAATATTTTGATCTGTATCCACTGAACGAACTGATGCCACCTGTGGTTCCGGAAAACAGATCCCCCGAGGCCGAATATACGATCGCAAGTGCATGGAAGAAATCTTTTGACAAATTTACTCTACAGGATAAACGGGAATACTTAAGAGCATACTATGCTTGTGTATCCTTCATGGATGCACAGGTAGGCCGGGTACTTGATGAGTTAGACAGACAAAAACTATGGCAAGATACCGTAGTCTTGTTTGTTGGAGACCATGGTTACAATCTTGGTGAACACCACTGGTGGAATAAGAATGTTTTATTTGAAGATTCCACAAGAGTACCAATGATCGCCGTTGTAGAAGGGGAAACTAAACCTGATTCTGTATGCGATAAATTTGTTGAGCTGGTTGACCTCTACCCGACTTTCGCAGACCTTTGTGGCCTGAAAGCCCCTGATAACCTGGAAGGTATCAGTTTTAGGCCTCTACTGAGTAAGCCCGAGCAAAGATGGAAAAAAGCTGCTTTCACTCAGGTTAGAAGACGCGGTAACCTTGACGGCATGAGCATTCGTACAAAACGCTGGCGTTACATCGAGTGGGACAATGGCAAACTCGTAGCAAGAGAACTCTATGACCACGCAAGCGATCCCGGTGAATATCGCAACCTTGCTGAAATGCCTGAATTTGCTGATGTCTGCACCGAATTGAATGACATTTTGGAAAGTGGCGCGAATAAATTTGAATGATTTTGTAAATGAAACTGAAAAAACATATTAAGGAAATTCTTGAACAATGAGCAGCACCGCTGAAACATTTGAGGGTAGTTCTGTACCCGGGCTTGGCCAGATCAAAGAAAACTCAGGTTTTATCAAAATTGATAATTGCAGTGATGGTTTTTATAGAACTGGTGAAAATGGAGTTGTCCGGATACTTGCAACAGGCGATAAAAAGGTCGAATTCATTGTCTTTGAAGACAAGACGCTCGCTTATGTCAAAAGCTCTATGGGATATCCCGCATATTACCCGGTTCATGATGTTAGAATCCAAAAGCCTCTAAAAGCGGTGCTGATGGACCTCGATGGCACGACGGTTAGGAGCGAGGAGTTCTGGATATGGATAATACAACAGACCACAGCGTCATTACTTGACAACCCTTCATTCGAACTTGAGGACGCTGACCTGCCATTTGTGTCAGGCCATAGTGTTTCAGAACACCTGGAGCACTGTATAGAAAAATACTGTCCTGACAAAACCGTGGAAGAGGCAAGAAAGTTCTACTTTGAGCACACTCATAGAGAAATGCAGGCTATCACGGATGGCAAGGGGAAGAAAAACGCTTTTGTACCCTCGCCGGGAATAAACGATTTCCTTCTCGAACTAAAAGAAAAAGGTCTAAAGATCGGACTTGTCACTTCCGGTTTGTATGAAAAGGCCTATCCCGAAATTCTCTCAGCTTTCCAGACTCTGGATCTGGGCAGACCTGAAGACTTCTATGATGTGATCATCACTGCCGGCTTGCCTCTTCGTCAAGGCCATTGTGGAACATTGGGGGAACTTTCACCTAAACCACATCCGTGGTTGTATGCCGAGGTCTGCCGGGTTGGACTGGGCCTTGATTTTGAACAGAGGCATCATGTTATAGGCATTGAAGACAGCAGTGCGGGTATCACTTCTATCAGGCTTGCCGGATTTGCTGCGATCGGCATCAAAGATGGCAACGTTATCGAGGGCGGGGCCCTGGGCCTCTGTAACCATTTCTGCAATAACTTTGAAGAAGTTCTTAAGATTATTTTCTGAGTAATGGAAGGATACAATGAAAACATCAATTTCTAAAGCTCTACTCACAGGTCTCGCTTTTTCTGTTGGCTGTATTTCTGTGGCTGATAATAAGATAGAGAAATTTGATCTTACTTACGATCAGGTCATTGAAAGAGCCATGCACCCTTTCACCGGCCAGTCTAACCCGGGAGTCGATACTTCAACTCTTCACGGAAAGGTCATGTGTGGTTATCAGGGCTGGTTCACTTGCCCTGGAGACGGTTCCGGTATGGGATGGTTCCATTGGGGAAAACCATTTGCCGCCCCTGCCGACAAATTCCAGCCGGGTGTTTGCTCTATCGACCTTTGGCCTGAAATGGATGAATATAAAGATGAAGATAAGTTCGTAACATCTTTCAAACACGCTAACGGAAGTGCCGCTTACGTCTATAGCGCTATGAGTCCGGGCGTAGCCGACCTGCACTTTAAATGGATGAAAGAATACGGCATCGATGGCGCCTTCGTCCAGAGATTCGCCGCCCAGACCTTCAAGCCCTTTGAGTTCAATAACGTTAATATCGTACTCGCTAACTGCAGAGCCGCCGCCAACAAGCATGGGCGAACTTATGTTTTGATGTATGACCTCACCGGAACCACTGCTGAGCAGATAGACCATGTGATAGGCGATATCAAATTGCTCGTAGATAAAATGGGAATCGCTAAGGATCCGGCTGATAAGGCATACCTGCACCATAACGGCAAACCAGTCATTGCTATATGGGGGGTGGGTTTTAATAAGCGTGAATATGACTCGCTGGATTGCGCAAGACTTATCAAGCTCCTTAAGACAGATAAGCGATATGGCGGCTTTACTGTCATGCTCGGCATTCCCACCTATTGGCGTCAGGGGATAAATGATGCTCTCGAAGATAAAAACCTCAAACGTGTTATGAAAATGGCTGATATTGTAAGTCCATGGACAATCGGCAGGATAAGAACGATCGATGACACTTACAATCTTTCAAGACCGATGTGGTCTGAGGACATTAAATGGTGTAATGAAAACAAACTTGATTATCTCCCTGTCGTATTTCCTGGTTTCAGCTGGTACAATATGTACGGTCGGTCATTCAATCAAATTCCAAGACTAAAAGGTGATTTCCTATGGAAACAATTTCTCGCCGCCAAGAGCGTAGGCGCCAAAATGGTTTATGTTGCTATGTTTGACGAGGCCGATGAGGCAACCGCGATTTACAAATGTACGAATAACCCGCCCGTAGGCCAATCAAAGTTCATTACCTATGAAGGCTTGCCAAGTGACCATTATCTCTGGCTGGCCGGCCAGGGTGGTAAGCTTATTAGAGGCGATATTCCCGTTACAGAAGAACAGCCTGATAGAAAATGACCGCGTAAAGCATAAACATTCATATCTGTCGACAAACATGTCGCTTCACGGACACCGACCAAACCGTAACAGGGCGTTAATCTCTTGATTTTATCACTTCTTTACTGTAGATTACGCCGACTATGTCCGTGAAGAATAAAACTCTGCATCTTATTTGTAACGCCCACATCGACCCTGCCTGGCTTTGGGAATGGCAGGAAGGAGCGGCTGAGGCGCTATCAACGTTTCGCACGGCAGCCGAACTTTGCGAGAGCGAAGAGTTATTTGTTTTTAACCATAATGAAGTAATCCTCTATAAATGGGTGCAGAGATATGAGCCCGAGCTTTTCAAGCGGATTCAAGAGCTGGTCAAAGCCGGTAGGTGGCATATTATGGGCGGCTGGTACCTTCAGCCCGACTGCAATATGCCCAGCGGCGAATCCTTTGTTCGCCAGATTTTGTCGGGCAGGGCTTATTTTAAGAAATATTTCAATGTCACACCTACGACGGCAATAAATTTCGACCCCTTCGGACACACCCGCGGGCTTGTGCAAATACTTGCGAAGTCAGGGTACGACTCGTACCTGTTCGGTCGACCGGAGCCCAGGAATTGTCCTTTGCCTTCGGACAATTTCATTTGGGTTGGCTATGACAGCTCGGAAATATTTGCTCATCGTTTTGAGTTTCCCTACACCTCCAGAGGCGGTAAAGCGCGGGAAAAAATCGAAAAATGGCTTGAGAGTAACAACGATAAAAAACTTGGCATGGTCTTGTGGGGCCTCGGCAATCACGGCGGCGGTCCGTCGAAAATAGACCTGCGCAATATTAATAACCTTATCGCCCGCACACAAGACTATAATATATGTCACTCCACGCCTGAAGCTTACTTTAAGCAGCTAAAGCGCCTCAAAAACGAGTTGCCCAGGCACAGTAAAGACATTAATCCCTGGGCGGCGGGCTGTTACACATCACATATTCGCATCAAACAAAAACATCGGCAGCTCGAAAATGAGATTTACAGTTCGGAGAAAATGGCCTCAGCAGCGGCTGTTCAGGGATTGATGAAGTATCCTTACGAACAAATCCAGGAGGCACTTTGTGACCTTATGACAAGCCAGTTCCACGACATTCTGCCGGGTTCTTCCATTGAAGCTGTTGAGCAAGCATCTTTAAGAATGCTTGACCATGGTCTCGAGATAGCTGCCAGAGAGAAAGCTCGTGCTTTTTTCGCCTTGGCAAGTGGGCAGCCGAAAGCTCAAAAAGGCAGAATTCCTGTTTTGGTTTATAACCCCCATCCTTTCAGAGTAAAGACGCTCCTTGAATGCGAGTTCAACCTTGCGGACATATCGGACGAGTTTACTGATGTGAAGGTCTTCCACAAGAACAGGCTCATACCTTCCCAGGTGGAGCAGGAATCGAGCAATCTTGCTGTCGATTGGCGTAAGCGGGTGGCTTTTGTAGCTGAGCTTGAGCCGAGCCAAATGAACAGATTTGACTGTCAAGGCGAAATTACCGGCAAAAAGCCTGTCTCTTCTCTAAGAGCAAAAAAGGGCAAGATTGTTTTCAAAACTAAAGACCTTGAAGTCGTTGTCAATACGAGGACAGGTTTTGTTGACAGGTACAAAGTGTGCGGCCGTGATTGTATCGGGAAAAATGCTTTCGAGCCGATTGTAATCGGGGACATTGAAGATTCCTGGGCGAAAGAAGAAAAGAGATTCAGAGATGTCGCTGGTAGATTCAAGCTTATGGACAGACAGCAGGGCTCGAAATTTTCCGGTCTGCCTTTGGATGGGCCCGGAATGAAACTTGATTCTGTCCGCGTAATTGAAGACGGCCCTGCAAGAAGTATCATTGAAGCAGTTCTCGCATACGGACAGTCGTCTATTTGTCAACATTACAAGCTGCCGAAATTCGGGACGGAAATTGAGGTCCAGACACGAGTTTACTGGAACGAGAAAACGCGAATGCTCAAACTCTCAGTTCCGACTATCGGAGACAATAATAAATATATCGGTCAGGTGGCGTATGGCGTTGGTGAGCTTCCGCGTGACGGTGATGAAGCAGTAGCACAGAAGTGGATTGCTGTCATATCCCAGAAGCGGGATTTTGCTTTAACCTGCATAAACGACAGCATATACGGGTCAGATTTTTCCAAGGACGGTCTGCGATTGACGCTGCTTCGGTCTGCCGCTTATGCCTCAGACCAGTGGCCAAACATTCCTCAGGACCGCTTTCTGCCGAGAATGGAGCAGGGCCAAAGCTCGTTCAGGTTCTGGTTTAATGGCGGTAGAGTCAGAGAAAGACTTGAGAGAATTGATCGCGAGGCTTTAGTGAAAAACGAAAAGCCCTTCGTTGTGCCGTTCTTTCCTTCGGGAAAAGGTAAGAAGCCAAATCGTTTAGCAGTTTTGAGTGATGACGTAATTCAGATTACCGCCATCAAACGTGCTGAAAGCAACAATGACCTAATTATCAGGCTCTTTGAGCCTACAGGCAAGAGCGGAACAACCGTGCTGTCTTTGCCTTTTATGAATAGAAAAATACCGGTTGCCCTGGGAGGCTTTGAGATAAGGACTTTGAGGGTCAAGCTTGGAACAGGAGAAGTGATGAATACCAACCTTCTCGAAAGACCGTTGTGAAAAATGACTGGTGATTTGGCTCAGTAATTATTATTCGCAGTGTTTGCCCGCCTTATTCTTGAGGAAGAAAAAATTGCGCCATGAAAATTAGTTTGTTAGGACACTCTTCTTATCCTCATGGCGATACATCTGTTCAATCTTCCTGTAAAGCAGTTTCTGCCAGTTTGGCTCCGTCAAATCCTTCGGGCCTACGTAACAACCGTTGGGGAAGTAAGGGACGGGGGACTTGCCGTGATGCGAAGAGCGGCGGACGTATTTTGTTAGCGTTCGCTGAGTTCTCGGAAACAGCAGATGATGTACGCAGAGATGGGTTTGTGCTTTTCAAATGGCATATGATTTCGATTCTGTCTTATTCCCAATTAATTTCGCCACATTCTATAAAGGCGATTTCGGCCCCAAGGTAATTGCTGCCGCAAAATCCAAAGGAGTGGCAATACTGGCACTGAAGTCTCTGGCACGGCAGCAATGGCCACAGGGTGATCCATCACGCAAACAATACACGAAGTGCTGGTATCAACCTCTTACCGAACGCGAAGAGGCAAGGTTAGGGCTGTACTTTACCCTTAGCCAACCTATAACAGCTGCTGTACCACCAGGGGAAGAGTCGCTGTTTCGTATGGCTTTAGATCTGGCCTTGAATTTCAAGCCGATCTCGACACGGGATTTGGAAAAAGTCAAACAAATGGCGGAGTCTCTGAATCCCATTTTCCAAGCCAAAGCATGAGTTATTCGCAAGCTCAGAGGACAATTCATTGTCGCATGACAGGCACCAAATTAGATACTTTTTCTATCATCTTCGAAGGCTTGAATGACCTATATAACGAAATGAGATGGAGTAAATTGAGTTTCCTTTTTCATGAGCTGAAAAACACCCTATTTTACGGTGACATCATGTCTCCGTTTTGTCTCCACAGATGTCAAATTTGATGATTGAC
>CAZLIO010000064.1:9533-11551 GCA_964559025.1 uncultured Pirellulales bacterium
GCACCAAACCTCAAATATTTGCCAAAAAGTGAGTATTTTTTCGGAATTTTTTATTTTTTTCGGATTAAGTAGACGGTGAGAATGAAATGTATCAATAATATAATTCTTTTTGGAATAAAAAAGAGCTGACAATTCTCTCGGACTGCCAGCTCTTTAGCTATATCAGGCTTTTGGTTTTTCCCTAACCATACTTGGGGCCGGGCAATACTTAAGTCCTTCGCGATTTACATGGTAGTTTTGGTTTGGGCGATAATCCAGTCGCAAATGGTCTGCAAGACTACAGGCGACATTGTCACCTCGATCTTGCTTGATGTACTCCTGTTTCAATACGGCTTTATTCCGGTTAACGATTTTCTTGCCATTTGCTGAATCTCAAGTCTTTCAGATCCGGGCCTACATTTATAGCGAATCCTTCGATCTTTCCCTTATTGTCACGAGTAAAATGAATAGTGCCGTAGCACCTCATGAACTGGTCGCCGACCATATGTCTTAAGACATCCTCTCCACCCTCATTCCTGAAATTGGATTGAAAAATATCCGGCACAATCGGCGCCCTGAGACACAACTGATCATGCTGTACATACACTCCATAGGTGGCTTTCAGCTCGTCACTGTAATAGTCACCTTGGTATTGGGAAAGCTCATCGGAACTCAATGGCCGGCTGTCAAGTTTATCAGCAGGAATATGATGACCGTTTTGATGCCAGACGAGCCTTGAAATGTTCCCATTCTCATCTCGATCGAATGACACCTGAACATCCGCCCCTTTCAGAAAATATTCTGTCGCTGATTTTGGATGCAATTCAAATGGACCCGCACCCGGCGGCTGCACATACAACCGGTTGTCCCGTGTTGAGACAATGAGAGTAGCGCCGTCGTTTATCCCGTATTTCCCTTCCATGCCGGCAAATACTGCGGGATCGACGTCTGCCACACTGTCCATGACAGGTACGGTTGTTTCCTTCTCTGTCTCCTTCTGAATACATAGATACAGGTCTGCGATCTGGTAGCAAAGCCTGCCGGTGTTGAGAGGATAATTCGCCAGACAGATTACACTGAACTTTCGCTCCGGAAAACGCAATATGAACGCATTGTATCCCGGAGACCCGCCCCCGTGGCTCACCGTCGTCAGACCCATGTAGTCGCGAATTTTGAGCCCGAAAGCATAGTTGAGCGTGCCCCCGTTGTTGGTAGTGCCGCGGGTCAGCATGAGGGTGTTGAAATTCTCTCCGCCGATCTTGTTCCGGAAGAAATTCTGATCCCACAAATACAAGTCCTCGACGGTCGTGTGGATTCCTCCATATCCGAAATCATTGGCATCCAGAGCCACGTGCTTGCTGTGATATTTCCCCTCGCCGTCGGAGACATGTGGGACCGCCAGATTCCCGGCGGTTTGAACGGGATCGTAGTGGTAACAGGTGTGGGTCATGCCGAGCGGGGCGAATATGTGTTTCTCCGCATACTCGCCAACGGACACTCCCGTCACGCGTTTGACGATGACGCCCAGCAAAAAATATCCGGAATTGCTGTATCGTTCCATGTCTCCCGGATGAAAGTTCAATTGCTTTTGCCGGGCAATCAAATCCAGAAGTTCCTGTTCCGAGCATGGGTCGTCCAAAGGTATCCCTTTGAGAAATCTGAGAATCTCGAAATCACGTATCCCACTGGTGTGGTGAATCAGGTGTCTTATTCTGACTGGACACTCATAGGCCGGCATTTCCGGTAAATACTTCCTGATATCGTCGTCTAACGATATTTCTCTTTTCTCCAGAAGAAGGGCAATACACGCGGCAGTGAATTGTTTGGTAACTGACTCAATGTTAAATGCTGTGGCGGTTGTTATGGGAAGGCCGGTGTCCATGTTTGCAATCCCATAACCGCGCTTGAAAACGATTTTGCCATCATCGATCACTATGATAGCGCAACCGGGGGAATCGGACTTGACCGTTTGAACAACTAAATTGTCAATCCTGTCTTCGATTACGTCGGCGGCGCTCGAATCTGAAGGAATTGTGCAC
>CAZLIO010000065.1:0-11421 GCA_964559025.1 uncultured Pirellulales bacterium
ACGGTAATTATATGGACTCTTCTTCCGGTCAGGTTAACAAGGTATGCTGCCAGAGTTGCCACTAAGGTTTTTCCTTCGCCGGTTTTCATCTCGGCGATTTTGCCCTCATAGAGAACGTTGCCCCCGATAAGCTGAACATCGAAATGGCGCATTTCGACATTTCGCCTCGCCGCTTCGCGAACAACTGCAAAGGCCTCGGGCAGAATATCCTCCGGCCTGGTCCCGGCTTGTATAGCCGCCTTGAACTCGGCGGTCTTTGCCTTTAACGCCTCGTCATCGAGAGTTTTTGTTTGCTCTTCAAATTCACCCGCCTCCAGGGCGATTACCGAATAGGCCTTTATCAACCGCTCGTTACGAGAACCAAAAACTTTTATGAGAATTTTGTTTATCTTCTCAAGCATTAAATATAAATCCTGATATCTAATATCGAAATCCGAAACAATATCAAAACTCAACCCGCCAACGGCGGGTATTCATCGGAACCCAGCGCTGCTGGGTCAAATGTTCAAAACAGTTTTTGTCATTTGGATTTTGGACATTTGAATTTGTTTAGTATTTAGAATTTCGTGCTTAGGATTTCGTTATTACTTCACTCGTGTCACATACTCGCCCGTACGGGTATCGATACGGATAACCTCGCCGAGTTTAATAAAAGGCGGCACCTGCACGACCAAACCGGTTTCGAGCGTTGCGGGCTTATTTTGATTTGTCGCCGTGGCGCCCTTAATCTCAGGCGGTGTGTCGGTAATCTCCAAATCCACCGTGTTGGGTAGAGTCACTATAAGGGGTTTACCCTGATACATACTGACCTGTAGCTGAGTGTTCGGCTTAAGATACTTCGGCCCATCACCGAACGCATCATCATCGAGACTAATCTGTTCGTAGGTTGTAGTATCCATCAGCACATGTTCACTTCCGGCCGAATAAAGATATTCGTACGTTCCCTTGTCAAGATACGCCTCTTCAACGTTCTCCTCCGAACGCAATCGGACATTTTGAATTGAACCATCGGTCAGACTTTTTAGCTTTGTCTGATAGACCGCACCGCCTTTGCCTAATTTGACGTGCTGATAATCAACAATTGCGTACAATTTGCCGTCGATCTTAACGGTCTGACCTTTTCTCATCTCAGATGCTCTCATTTTTTACTCCAAAAAAATCAATTATCAATAGTCAATCAGTATATCTGGTATTTTGCAAAATTACCACAAAATGTCAACAAAAGGAAAAATACAATGTTTGTCCCAACAATTTCGAGACACCTTGGGTCGTTCAATGTATTATTACACATTTGATGCACTAAAACGCGACAGATTATAAGCTCAATGCACGTCCACACATTTCGGGACAGTTGAAATGCTAATATGGATTTGGTAATCTAATAAAGTCAAAGGGCTTAGCAGGATATAACATCGCGCAAATGAGAAATACCAGCTAACTCTATTCGATATTTTAATAACAGGCACAACCTTAAACTTAAAGAAGGAGCAAATTATGGCTGAAAAAATACAAGTCATTGAGATTGCCCCCAAACAATCTTCACGAATCGCCCATCTGTGGAATCAAGAACATAGAGCACCAAGGGCGTATACGAAAAACAAACTGGTTAAAAACGTACTTCAAAAAAGGTTTGAAAGCGAAAGTTCTTCTTACAGAAAAGAACATTCAGACCGGCTATATCGAATACCTTCCGGGCCAATACGCCTGGCGGGGTGTTGAA
Source organism: uncultured Pirellulales bacterium (assembly GCA_964559025.1). Lineage (GTDB taxonomy): Bacteria > Planctomycetota > Phycisphaerae > Sedimentisphaerales > Anaerobacaceae > NIOZ-UU13. Next base: position 1,721 of record CAZLIO010000065.1, read on the forward strand.
GCGGACGGGTACATGTTCATTCATTGCCTTTGGACTTATCTTAAGAAATATCAAAAGAAAGGTTACGGCAGGCTTTTAATCAATGCCTGCATTGATGATGCTAAAAAAGCAAAGACGAAAGGAGTCGCCGTAGTTGCCCGAAAAAGACCCTGGCTGGCTGACAGTAGTATATACTTAAAAAACGGCTTTCAAGTTGTGGATACTGCACCACCCGATTACGAGCTGCTGGTGAAGAAATTCAATAAGTCCGCCCCAAACCCTAAATTCAAAGATAACTGGGATAAGAAATTGAAGAAGTATGGTAAGGGCCTTACTATCATCCGCGCGAATCAATGTCCTCACACTATCAGATTTGCTGATAAGATAGCTGAAATGGCCCGGAAAACTTATAAACTGGAACCTCGAATAGTAGAGCTCAATACATACCGGCAAGCCCAAAATGCCCCTACGCCGTACACAGTCTTTGCTGTCATCTATAACGGCCGGCTCCTGGCTGACCATCAGATTAGTAGCTCAAGATTCAGAAATATTATGAATAAGATAATAAAATAATGCTGCTCGCACTCTAACATTCTGAAAAATGCATGGACGTTCAGGCTCTCCAGATAACCACAACATATTCAGCCGGCTGTTTCTTTATTCTATTTCTTGGGTTTTAACAAGCCCTTAACGCCTTCTATCAGGCCCTTGCCCGCATCCGCTCCTTCTTCCAAAATCTTTTTACCTCCTTCAGCTGCGGTCTTTCCCAATTCTACCGTCACGCCCAAAGTTGTTTTCATAGCGTCTGTCATCTCATCCGGCAAAAGCCCGGCACCCTGTTTTGCCACGCCCGTGGCGATAGCCAAAAGAATTTTGCCTGATAACTTAGCCACATCCAGCTTATCATCGCTGCCCAAGTCGGTCATACGAATAGGGTCTAATTTCAGCGTAACGGTATCTGCTTTACCAGGAATAGGCAACAGCTTTGCCCTGACTGTTATATTGGTAAGTTCCAAATTGTCTATGTGAAGCTTTTTCGCGGCTTTCTTTGTTTCGTCTTCGGGCTCTTCCTCTTCTTTAGGAATTGACTTGATAACATCCTGTAGATTGTTGCTTGTAACCCCTCTTTGCTCAAGCACAACATCAACGTTATCAAGCATAATTTCTTTTATATTGACGGTATCTTTCAAAAGTGAGCCTGTACTAACGGCAATACGGGCATCACCCACTTCGAGCAGCCTGTCATGTTTATAACCTGGCGGATTATCAATTACGAGATTCTGAAAGCCAACTTTTCCTCTTAAAATTGAAAAGTTCATATCATCGATACTAACACCAACACTTAACGTTTTGGTTGCAGCAGTTTCAATCCCTGTTTTCAGAAGGCTGTTACCAAAAAGATGAATAAAAACCACAATACAAACAATCAAAACTACAATCGCAAGCAAAACGATACGCAGGATTTTACGTAAACTTTTCATGGTTCTATTCCCCCAAAAATCACTATTTCCAGTTTTATTGCATTGTAACAATCCACACAAGGGCCCACAATCAACTAATCGTTGTATATCAGCGGGCACAACTGTGCAGCTCTCAAGAAAAGAGACCATATCGTTAAAAGTTGTAGCCGATACCCCAAATGTACTTAACGTCCGTAGCACCTGAACCAACAGCAGGGGTAGCGTCATAATCAAAGATGACCTTAAAATTCGTGAACATCGTTTCGGTAAAATTGGCGCGAACCTCAGCCGTTGACGTGAGAAAATAATCAGAAAACTTCTCTATGCTCGGATAGTAGGTAAGCTCATGAATGAACTTGACGTTCTTCATCAACCGCTTGTCAAAATTGTACCCGGCCTGGACCGATATTTCACTGTTGCTTTCAGTTTGGTTGTCAAACTTTTCATAAAGAGAGGCAACACCGGCTTCGGTCGAAAAGTTCATATCCTCCGACTCAATCCATTGATAACCGCCACCGACACCAACAATCATCCTTCGATCAAGTTGGGCAATAGCATCCTTTTCGTATCGGCCGTCCAGATATCCATACAGCTTTTTTGAAAAGAAGTAGTCATACTTCGCTTTTGACCGCCACCAATCCTCCGTAGTATTTTTCTCTCCGGTGTCCGGATCTTTTTGCCGGGCCTTTGCATAATCTGCGCTTAGCTTTGTGCGGTCCTTCTCGGTTCTTTTGCTGAGATTCACACTGGCACTAATGTTATCGGTTTTTGTATTGCCGTGTGTAGAAGTGAGTCCTGCCGAAATATTTCCTGTCCACTTCGGCTCAGGCTTTGGTGGTGGATTTATCGAAGAGATGGCAGTAAGATCAAACTCCTGAGCCTTTACTGTACCTGCTCCTTCGATAGCGAACTTGCCGGGCTCCGAGCTCACTATCTTCTGTAACAGAACGTCATCGTCTTTGAGATGAACCGCTATCGGGTCATCAGTACTGAACGTCTTTATCTTGGATATGTCTATGGTTACATCGCCGATAGCATCCGATTTGAAAAGCATCTTGCCTTCCACAAGGTGGGCAATTTTCCCTGTAAGACGGTCTCCATTTATGAAAATAATTTCATCGGCATAAACGGAATGGGCCAATCCTGCAATACACAACATCTGAATTAACACTCTATAATGCATAATATGCTCCTTTCGAATCAAACACATTCATAAAACATCAGCTTAAAGATTGATTTTTATCGTCTCTTTTTTGATTAAACCGGTTTGCTGCTTTGAAAAACCCCGCTCTTGAGATGAATATCTCGCTGAGGATATGGTAATGCCCCTATGACCTTAAATCCATATTGGGCTAAATATTCATAGACCCTCTGTAAGATAGCTTCGATATCTATATTCATTGTGATTACCCTTTCAATCTGTGGATACATTCACAGACACTCTTGCTATTGAGCCGGCACACAAGAAAATGCAGGCAAACTTGCTCTAACAACCAATATTACTCAAACGATGACAGCAAACACTTATTGATTCCGGCTTATATCTGAAGACCAGACAGGTCGCCGCCTTGCTCTTTCAGATTCTGGTAATAGACCTCAAATCGCTCTTTGAGCGCAGATATGGACGTGTTTAGATTGTCAACATCGGCCTTTAGCTCCTTGGCTTCATCGCCCATCATCTCTGTGACTGGGATGTCCTTGAGTTTAGCAGTCAGTTTCTCAACCTCGCTGTTCTTGGCCGCGATTGACTTTTGGTACACCATTGCCATTGCTCTTAATCCATCCGTGTCCATCTTTTCAGCTTCGGCCTTCACCTCACTGATAGGTTTGTTCTCGTCAGCCTTCTTGCCGCATCCCAGGATAGCAAATAGACAAAGTGCGATCAGACAGCAGAGAACAGCATTTCTCACAGTCTTCATTTTTCTGCCCTTTCAAAAATCTTAAATTTCCATATCTCGATTCAAGCGAAATTATATGACTATTGAGCAACTTATCAAGAGGAAATTTTAGAGGAATTTCATTTTTTTTAGTTTTTTTTCCGACCTTCACCGCACACAAGCCCGTTAGAAGTCCGTACTGAATATAGCACCTTACCTATAACCAGACCAGTAACTAAAATCATTAACTTAACTATATGAGGAAAACATCATGGAACAAGCTAGGAATTACCCTTGCAAGGCACAGGGAGTTTCTTTTTCTCACCACCCACCACCCAATCCTCGCGGAAATCTATCCTAAAGAGAATCGCCATGATGGTCGATAAAAAGAGGAACGGTACAAAATGAAAAAAACAGGCAACAGTAATAAAACAATCAAAACCAGGCTCTCGGTATACTATGGGCTCAATGCTCACAAATGGGCCACCAAAATGGAAGTACGACGTCTTCTTTCAGGAAAGCCCGACCTCGAGCTAAAAGCAGACCCCAAAAAGACTCAGTAACCTCTGGCCAGGCTGGATTGTCCAGCTTGTTCACATCAGGTTCGCCCGGCCCACACTATGCCATCACCCCGATATGGAACAACCGCTATCAATTTAAGAGCCGGGGCTATGGATGAGATGGTGTATAACCTAATTTCCCCCAACAACCCTTCTGCATCCTGTACAGGTCCCGGTAACCCGTGGTCGTTTCGGGTGTCCAGTTGCCCTGGTGGCTGCTCTCGACGAGTCTGGCATGCTTTATCGTGTCGATGCCTTTCCACTTCCAATGCTCACTGTGTCCGTCCGCAAAAGAGAGGGTTGTGCCGTCGCCGTGTCGGACGGGGGCGTCATCCCACCACGCCTCAGTTGTATAATTAACAGCGAAAGCATCCGGCGTCATCCAGCCTTCGTCAATGAAAACAAGTCTGTAAGCAGGCGCCGGGTTATGAATTTCTGTCCTTTTCTTAATGTGTGCGCCACGTACTCCTTGAACTTCCGTATGAGCAACAGAATTCATGGAGAACATTATAGCGTATGTCAGCGCCTCCCCGGGCCGACCCGTCGGGCACCTGTACATTTTGACATCCTTAACATAAGGCCACAAGGCGCCGTCCCTGATTGCATCCTGCTGTTCGTCCCACCCGGTTGCAAGCCGATCCACCCAGGCAACCTCACCTTTGTGTTTGCCCCAGTCGGTCTCGGCATTGCTATAGCCTATCGCGCCGTTGACGAGGACATCATCGTTTTCATCGGCGTACATAATCCACGACAACCCCAGCTGCTTCAGATTGCTAAGGCAAACCGCACGTTTGCCCTGTTCTCTGACACGGTGCAGTGCCGGCAGCAATATCGCCATCAGCACTGCGATGATAGCGATTACCACCAAAAGCTCTATCAATGTAAACCCTTTTCCTTTGTACATATCAGTTCTCCTACTCTTTTGAAGATACTCTTTCCAAACCGAGAATTTTCACCAGACATGATGAGTCTCCTCGGTGTGCGTCTCTGCCATTATTATAATACACTCAGTCGCAGAAATGCAAGCTTTTTTCGATAATTTTATCCGATAGAAAACAATAGCTAAAACGGCCTGTGAGGCACTATTTAAAACTTCTGTGGCGATTGTGTGAGCTGCCTAAATCTCATTCGAAATACTTATCTGGCCGTAATTACCGAAACTTTTTCGGCTATACAAAACGTCTCTCGGCAGAGAACCGGCGAAATATAAAACAGCGGGAGCAAAATGACCCTCAAAAGGAATCATTCTCAACGGGAGCCGTATCCTTTATCTTTCTCTTCTTGAGGGGCGAGGTCCACAGAAAAATCTTGTGTTCGCTACCGTCATCATTGGAAGTTAGCTTGACGACCTTGTCCGGCTTGACTCCTTTCATTCGGAAGTCGTGGGAGACAATCCGAGAGCCGGGCTTGAGCTTCTCCAGCTGCGGGATTAGCTTCACATTCAGACTCGGAAGCAGGTAAAGAGTGATTACGTTTGCCTTGCTCAGGTCGAGGGTGAAGATGTCCTTCTGCTCAATTCTAACCATGTGTCCGACCCCGTTCGTCTCCACGTTTTCCAGCGACTCTTTGACACGATCCGGGTCTATGTCGTAGCCCACGGCCTTGCAGCCGTACCTCTTGGCTGCCGTTACTACGATTCGGCCGTCCCCGCAGCCAAGGTCATAGAGCAAATCGTCTTTTTTAACTTCCACTAACTCCAGCATCTTGTCCACCACATCCTGGGGTGTTGGGACAAAGATGACATCTGGTTCGCGGATGCTCTCGACTTCCTCCAGCGCTTCCTGGGCGCTCGGAGCGCCTGCGGGAGCGTTAATCGCTGTGTAACTTTGGTTCTCGACTTCCGTCTGCGTTTCCTGGGCGCTCGGAGCACTTACAGGAGCGTTAATCGCTGTGTCACTTTGGTTCTCATTCGCTGGTTGATTGACAATAATGGGATTTGCTTCTTGAGAAGCACAGCCAATAAGAATCACAGAGCAACCAAGCAACAAACTAATTAGTTTTTTCATTCTGTTTCCCTTCAAAGATTTCATAAAAATTAAACGGATAAAAATATATACTTCCTCGTTCAAAATCAAGGAAAAAGTGGAGGAATATATTTATATTTCAGAGGTGCTAAGGAAAGAGCAGGGTAATCAATCGACACGTTTTCTTTCGATAAAGTGCTCCAGCAACCACTGGATATCTTCATTGCCGGGTGAAGATGTCGTTATTCCGGAATGAGAAGAAGGGTCCTCGGCATTTCTCCTGATGAACTCAAGGGTCCGTTTATCCACCCATCTGCGCCTGTCCGCGTGGCCGTCGGCAAAACCAAACGTGCTGGACTTGTTATGGTAGGAGGCCAAAGGATCGTAAAAGGTCCAGCTACCCGGGTTGGATAAGTAGTTGGCACCGCCGCCAAAAGGCAGATGCCATCCCCCTTCGTTTTCACCATAGCGGCTGCCGTTATGTTCCTCTTCGACAAAGACATAATACTGCGGCGCATCTTTAACTTCCTGCATTTTTCTATAGTATTGGTACCCGCCGCGAGGAGTGAGGTCTTTAGCGCGAAGAACTTCATCTTTGGAGTCGGGGTCACCATTGTCGCAAGTCGTTCCCAGCATCAAAGACAAGTGTCCACCGGCACTGGCACCGGCAACACCCAATCGCTCGGGGTCAACATCGAAATCCTTCGCCCGCAGGCGGATAAAACGCACGCTGCGGCGCACGTCCTCGATGATCTCAGGAATCACGTACTTCGGACTGCTGCCGTGACGTACGGCAAAGACGGTAAAGCCTTTGTCTAACATCGGCTTGAACCAGCTAATGCTCTGTTCCGGCGAAAGCCATCTGGAAACCCAGCCGCCGCTGACCATAAACAGAATCCCCACACCATTGGCCTCCTGTTTGGGCTTGTACACATCGAATGTCAGGGCCATGCCGTGCTTATGTCCGTAAACAACATCCGGAACAATTTCGACGCCTTCAATGCCATAGGCCTGAGCAACACAAAGGGCCAAAGCAATAATTATCAAACTTCGGAGCATGCACTTCATAACCAACCTCCCGGTATCATGGTTAGCATTTTGATAAGGCCATTCGGCCAGTTGGATTTTTGAGACCGGCCTATTCTATCGTTTTACTGTCACCGCTTGCAAGAGTTTTTCCCCGCATTTGCTCGTGTCCGGAAACCGCACACTCGTCCCGCACCAAAACGGCGTGAGCCGAGGCTCTTTTAGTGCTCTATGCGCAGACCCAGAAGCCTCTCGAAGTACAAAGGCGTCTCCTACAGCAAACGAGGCCGACCCTGGAAGGCAATACTGACTGTCAATGGAAAGAAGATGTATCTCGGCTGCTTCGATAAGGAAAAGCAGGCAGCCAAAGCTTATGATGCCGCCGCCAAAAAATACTTCGGCGAATTTGCAGTACTAAATTTCAAATCCTAATTCTCAAATCGACAATCGACAGCGGCTTTCCCTTATTTTTACATTTTATGAATGATTTTTTTGAAGGGTGTCATTGCAAAATGGTCGAATTTCCAGACTCTATCCTTTGCTGCTTGCCCTAGTTTTTTGCCTGCATGGTCATCTTATACCGGCGAGATAAGCATATATTTTACTTTTCCATGGATGTTTAATCTCCTCGTCATTTTCCTGATTTTTTTGTGCGCATTTGAGAAAGTTATTTACACAGTCCAACAAAGGATCGTCAGCAACAGTTGCCAAACATAGGTCTTCTACTGTGCCGGTCCGGCATTGTCCATGATCATCGTGACCAGGAAAGAGCATAAAGGCGGTCTTTATATGTTCGTTTGATTTATATTGAAATGGCTCAATTGGTACGGGCAAGTTAACGTTTTGGATTGCTGATTGAACTTTATCTATAGCGGAAACCACGTTGGTCTCAGCATCACGTGCAATAACAAGTGTTGTGACTTTGGAAAAGTTAGCCATGTTGTGAAGATTTTCGATAAATAGCCTTAATTCATCAATTCCTCCAAAGTTTATTACTTGCACATCAAATTTTTGGTAATACGTAACGGCATAAATTAATAATCTATGTACGTCGGTACCTTCTGCCAATAACAACTTGTCGCTCCAGATTTGCCATTTTTCACCGGGATAGAACTCTGACCCGCACACCTTGCAGGTTACTGTTCGTTTTTTGGATGTTGTCGGCATTATTACCTCATCTCCATATTGTGGCGAATTGCAGAGCCAAGCATTTCGTAGTTAGATGTCTTGGCAGTTATATTATCACGTTCGCTCTCGAGACGGATATAACGCACATCACCTGGTCTACTTGCTAAGCCTTTATGAACTGCTTCTAAACACTCATAGCTGTGCGTTGTGGCTATAACTTGGCATTTATAATTTTCTGCAGCATTTCCTATCGCCTCCCATATTTTTGGTAATAGTGACCTGTGAATGCCGTTCTCGACCTCATCAACAAAGACAACAGCATTTTCGCACCAAGCTATCGCAAGTATGACGTCCAACAACCGGACCATACCTCCGCCCATAAATGAGATTGGAATCATCTCGGGAAGACCTATATCCCCATAGATAACTGGCTCTGGACCCTCTGTAATAACAGCGATATTTTTCAAGCGAGTTTCGATAAGTTTGAGAAACTTCAGGACGTCTTGTTCTCTACCGGTTTTCGTCAATTTACTGAAACGGTCACAGGTTTCTTTAGGAGAGATCTGTAATTTAGCAGGGAGAAAAATTGCTTTTCTTAGTCCGGTGGAATCGTAATCATGCTTAATACCTGGAGCACCTTTCGAGCTGATAATAAGGTGTGATTTTTTTTTAGTTTTCGAACCATCATCATATTCGATATCCAACGAAAATGATGGGATAGGTTCTATATCTGTTCGCACACTTTTGCCTTTCGAATCATCAGGCGTTTCGCTGGTCGGCAATGACTCAAGCATGAAATTCGGGTTGTATTTATACCTGGCACTTTCCTCGTTTCCGTCGATCGAAGCGGAAATAGATATCTGCTGATTTAAGTCGTATTCTCTGAATATAGGGGCCCACATACCCTCCGGTGTGGTAATTACGTTTGCAAGCCCACGCCATCCGTATTGCTTTAAAATCATGTTTAGGGGCGTTCGGTCGAAAAAGAGAAACAGAGCTTCCAGCAATGCCGTTTTCCCGACGTTATTTTTTCCACCGATTACGGTTATACGTGCGAGGTCGGGGAGCGTTAAATGCTTGAAGCACTTAAAATTCCTTATTGTTGTCTCAGTGACCATTCTCTAGTCTCCAATTAGCAACCTAATTTCCGTTTGAGGTTCTTGGTCTCACTTGACTAATATGGACGCTTAAAAATCTCCAAGTTGTAAATACTATATTTAATCTAAATAATACTCTACAATTTCGTTGAACTTGTCAAGGAGGATTTTTGACAGGATTGTTTTTAATGGATTATTTATTATTTGGTTTTGAGACCCGCTCATTTACGCTCAAATAATATCCTTGATTTTCATCAGCCGGCTGGTATTATCGCGTTCGGCGTCTAACCTTTTGACAAGCTCCTTCTATTTCACTCAGAGCCTGCCCTGCTTGCCCTCCGTAGCTGGTTTCTACATAGCCTCCGGCGAAGTAGAGTAGCGAAGGTGGGAGCAGAGCCTGCCCTGAATTAGCCGAAGCCCTGAGCGCAGCCGAAGGGGTAGTCGAATGGGTCGAAGGGACAAGTCAGAACAACCGTACAGGAGTTTCGAGTTTTTAGTACTTAATTTGGAGTTGTTTTTGATGTCACGTACGTAAAGCGCGTACGCGCTTTACGTATAAGCATTTTTCCTGTGATTGATAATTATCTAATAACAAATATCAAACTGAAAT
>CAZLIO010000066.1:0-11403 GCA_964559025.1 uncultured Pirellulales bacterium
GGCGGTGACGGCGGTGACATGGGTATAAACGGCATAAGGTCGTGGGCAGGTGCCATATACTACGGTGAAAACTGCGAAGTTGAAATCTCGGATACCATTATTAGTGACAATGCGACTACTACGGGCGTTCCGACTTCCGCTTATGCCGGCGGCGACGGCGGTAACGGCGGAGACGGCAACGACGGCGGTGGAGATGGCGTGGGCGGCAACGGCGGAATGGGCGGCGGCGGCGGTGACGGCGGCCCCGGAGAGATTGACGTCGGCATCGGCGGCATCGGTGGTGTCGGCGGCGCAGACGGTGAAGACGGCGAAGATGGTGCGGACGGTGGGCTTATTGGATCGAGTTATACCTCAAGCTTCGGAGGTGGTAATTACTACGAGCCGGAGTGCAAAGTCAAACTTACCGACTGCACGATAAGCTACAACACAACAAAACAAAAGGCCGGCAGCGGCGAAGACGGCGGCGGTGAAGATTACGAATACGGATGCGAAGTGCAACTTGCTCGCTGTAACATCATCGGCAACTCAACCGGCGATAATGGAAGTGGAGGCGGCCAATACTTTGACTTGTCCTGCTCGGTGGAAATTAATGACTGTGAATACAAGCACAATTCCACGGATCTTGATGGCGGTGGATTGTTCTGCCTGTCCGATTGTTTACTGGATATCACAGGCAGCAGATTTATCGGCAATTCGGCCCTTGTTGATATTGAAAGCATATTCGTTGATAACAGCTCCGGGGGGGGAGTCTATGGCGGTGGAATATTGGACCCGAACACTGGAGAATGGTTCAATGGTGGTACGATAACAGTCAGTAACAGTTACTTTACCAAAAACGAAGCGCCATTCGGAGGCGGTCTATACTGGCACGGCGATGACACAAAGGCAACAATTTCCGAATCAATTTTCAATGATAATATTGCCGACCATGGCGGCGGTATGTACTGGAGCTATGGCACGGCGGAAATTAACGGCTGCGGTATCATCGGTAATAAGGCCCGTGGACGTATTAGTCTCAGTAATGTTGGGGGCTTCTCGGGCGGGGGCGGCGGATTACTCTGCTGGTCATCTGACGCTAAAATTGAAAACTGCTTTATAAGTGATAATTCGGCATACAAGTCGGGCGGCGGCGTGTATTTCGGTGGAGACCCCTGCACGCCAATCCTTAGAAACTGTCTGGTCAAAGGAAACTCGGCAGTCCTGGATGGCGGGGGTATCGTCTCCTACTGGCTGGTAACGCCGACAATCTCTAACTGTACAATCGTTGACAATCGTGCGTACGACCCCCACGACTCCAAGAACGGAAGAGGCGGAGGATTATCCTGCTCCTATGAAAGCCACACCACTCTTGTCGACAGTATCCTCTGGGGCAACACGGGCAGCAACGGCAAGCAGATAGCGATTGGCAGTGATAAGGAGCCGTTCTATATTGACAGACCTGCCACCCTGACAGTTTCGTATTGCGACATCCAGGGAGGGCGAGCTTCGGAAGCTATCTATGTTGAGCCGGGACGTACCCTTAACTGGCTCGATGGTAATATTGATGCTGACCCGCTCTTTGTCGAGTCGAACTATTACCTCAGTCAAACCGTGGCGGGGCAGACTGCCAACAGTGCTTGTGTGGATGCCGGGAGTGATTTGGCGGTAGCTCTTGGCCTGGACAATTATACTACCAGCTCCGAGGGAGATAATGATGAGGGCGTGGTGGATATGGGCTTGCACTATCCCACCGAGGAAGGTTTGCGGTATCAGCTGATTGTAAATGTCGTTGGTGAGCACGGCACGGTCGAGCCGAGCGGCGGGCTCTTCAACAAGTTCGCTGTAGTAACGCTGACGGCAGCAGTGGACCCGGGATATCGGGTCAGATGGATAGGCACCAATAACGACCTGTCTAGCGCTCTTACCAATACCGTTACAATGTATTCAGCCCGGACAGTAACTGCCATAATAGAACAACCTACTACCATTAAAGTACCTGGTGACTATCCCTCAATCCAGGAGGCTATTGATGCCTCAGGTGATGGTGACGTGATTATCATCAACAAAGGCCGATATAGAGGTAACAGTATCAACATTCCGGGCAAAGCTATTACGATAACCAGCGTCAATCCTGACGATCCTGCTTCGGTTGCCGAGACAATCATCGACCGGGAAGGTTTTGTTAGCTATGGCATTTATTTCTCCAGCGACAGTGGCCCGGATACCGTTCTAAACGGTCTGACAATCGCAAATGCCAACTACTATAAGCTTGACCAGCAAGCGCCGACGGACTCGGGCGGCGATGGCACCGATGGGTTTGACATTGCTGGTGGTGGAATATACATCGAATCCGGCGCCAGCCCCACTATTGTCAATTGTATCATCACGGACTCCCAGATACTCGCCGGCAATCCCAGCGCCGGCAATATTGGTACCGCCCAGGGGGACCTCAGCGACCCCGACGACCCGAATTCTCAACCTTTCGGATTCGGTGGTAAAGGCGGTGACGGTGGTAATGGTGGAAACGCATTTGGCGGCGGCATTTACTGCGGCTCCTTCAGCAGTCCGCGTATTCTTAGTTGTACAATCTCTAACTGCCAGGTAGAAGGCACAGATGGGGGCGATGGCGCTGATGGCGGCGTCGGTGCGGAAAACGGTGTTGCCGGCGACGGTGGCAATGGCGGTGACGGTGGCAGCGCTTACGGCGGTGGAATTTATATCGGCTACGGCAGCACACCAACCATCAGTGATTGTAATATTGTTAACTGTTCGGCTATTGGCGGCGACGGGGGTATCGCCGGGAATGGTGGCGTTGCAACCGGTGACAACAGCATCGGTGGTAGTGGCGGTAACGGTGGTAATAACAGCCGAGCTTACGGCGGCGGAATTTACTTTGCCGGCAAAAATATTGCGGCCGTTTCTAATTGTGAAATCATCGGCTGTTCAGCCACTGCCGGGAACGCTGCTAACGGCGGCGGCTTTGGCGGCGGTGATACTGATGGTGCGGGCGGTTTCGGTGGTGGAAACTTAGGCGAATACGAGTTGAACAGCGCCTATGGCGGTGGTGTATATTGTAGTAAGGACAGTAAAATCATCTTCGAGGATTGCACAGTCAGCAATAACACTATTACCGGTGGTATGAGTGGAATTGGTGGTATCAATCCTCTGGGTGCCCCGATAACGGACCCAATAGCCGGCTACGTGATTCCGAGCTACGGGGCCGGTGTATTCTGTGAGAGCGGCTCGTTACCGGTGTTCATAGGCTGCGAAATAACCGGCAACTCTGCCCAGGACGTCGATGACCCTAACGATCCAAATCAGCCGGCTTATCGCCTGAGTCCTTATATTAGTTACGGCGGTGGAATCTGCACCATAGATGTTGACTCAATGTTAGTTTCCGATTGTAACTTCTCCGACAATTTCGCAACCCTGGGCGGTGGTTTGTACTGGGACGGGACCGAGACGGTGGTGACCGACTCCAACTTCATCGAGAACTCAGCGTTCAAGGGCGGCGGAATATATGGCATTGAGAGTGTGGCTTCGACTATACGAGGATGCGAATTCACGCGTAATCAGGCAACTGCTCCCGGCGGTGAAGGCGGAGCTGTATATTGTTCTTCAATACCGATAGACATAACTGATTGTCAAATGCAGTATAATTCAGCTGTTGCCTCCGGCGGCGGTGTGTATTTAGCCGGTGATGCGTCAGAGCCGAGGATACTCGCAAACTGTCTGTTCACCGACAATTTCGCCGGCAGAGACGGCGGCGGTGTCTCTGCCAACTGGTATGCTGACCCGATTATCACGAACTGCACGTTTGTGCGCAACGCTGCTGCAGGCACCTTTGGAGAACCCAACAACACCGGTTTCGGCGGTGGCTTCTGCTGCTCCTATGAGAGCAGCTCTGTGGTTATCGACAGCATTTTCTGGAACAACTTTGCGTTGAAAGGAGATGAGCTGGCAGTGGGTTCCGGTTTCGAGCTCGACCCAAGATGCTCAACTCTTGATATTTCTTATAGCAACATCAAGGCTTTACAAAGTGGTATCTGGGTTGATGCGGAGTGCACGCGCATGCTCGAGTGGGGCGATGGTAATATTGACGAAGACCCGCTGTTCACAACCGGATCGTTCGGTGACTACTATCTCAGTCAGACTAATTCCGGTCAATCGCGTACCAGTCCTTGTGTCAATGCCGGCAGTGATTCTGCAGGTCTTATTGGTTTGATAGGATACACAACCCGAACCGACGAAGTAGCTGATGCAAGTATAGTCGATATGGGCTTCCATTATCCGATGGCAGAACCGTGCAGATTCTGCGACCTGGCTTATGATGGTGTTATTGATTTCCATGACTTTGCAGTACTTGCCGACAGCTGGCTTAATGAGGGTTGTTCCGAGACAAATACCTGGTGCTATGGTGCGGACATTACATTAGATACGCGTGTTGACTTCAAAGACATAGCTTTCCTGGCTGATTGCTGGCTCGTCGAAGATACCAGTGCTCCGGCTCCTGACCCAGGTCAGTGGGAGACAGAGCCTTATTTGTCAGGGACATCAATTATTATGATTGCTGAGGCCGCAACTGATTCCTGGGGCTGGGATGTGGAATACTACTTCGAATGTTTCTTTGGCGATTGCCATGACAGCGGCTGGCAGAAAAGGCAGACGTATACAGATACGGGTTTGGCCTACGGTTCTGAATATGGCTACAGGGTAAGAGCCCGCGATGGAGTCAAATGGATTCCGGACGATGGAACAGGTGAGCCGGGCAACAAAACAGAGTGGTCGGCGATTCGCTATGTGAGCGGAGTAGACACTACGCCGCCGGCGCCTGCCCCGATCTGGGCCCTTGAGCCTTATGCACTTTCGGCGAATTCAGCTGCTATGTTAGCCACGACCGCCTACGATGATAGCGGCGTAGAGTACTATTTCGAGAACACATCCGGTGACGGACATGACAGCGGCTGGCAGGATGACCCGAATTATACAGACTCAGACCTTGACCCCAACACGGAATACTCTTACAGGGTCAAGGCCAGGGACAAATCCCCCGCCCAGAACGAGACCGGCTGGTCAGAGACAGTTTATGTTACTACTTCTATACCTCCGGATATTACTGCTCCGGCGCCGGACCCGATGGAGTGGGACCCGGTCGCCGATCCGAATGGCTTCGATGGTACGCCTCGTGAAATCAATCTCGGCGGCGGAACCTTTGATTACTGGGCGGAAATGAGATCTATAGAGGCCACAGATGCGAGCGGCGTCGTGGAGTATATGTTCGAGTGCACGACCGATCCTCGTTTCAGCAGCGGCTGGCTTACCTTCCCGGCGGGGCAGGTCCCCACATACACCGTCTTGTTAGGAAGAAGCGGACAAGGGCAACGTTTCCGTGTCAAGGCACGCGATCTGTACCACAACGAGACTGCCTGGTCAACAGAAGAAAGTGCCGCCCCAACACCATAGAAATGAACGAGCCGCGCGCTGAGGAGCCTCTGGAGCGAGTGGACATCTTCATTTGGTCTTTATCTTTAGCGTCTGGTAGCCATAGTGCGCGAAAAGGTGGTCAAGTATCACCATTGCCGTGTAATTCTCTGCGACGGGCCATATTCGAGCCACAATTGTTGCGTCACGCCTTGTGATAGCAGCCAGCTCTTTGTTCTCGAGTGTATATTTGTCAATTGTCTTCTGTGGTTTGTCGATTGTTGGTGTAGGCTTGACTGTAAGTCTGACAACGATTGGTTGGCCGGTAGAAAGGCCGCCTGTAATACCGCCGGCGTTATTCGACCCAAATATAATTTTGCCATTTTCGGCGCGCATCTGGTCGTTATTCTCGAAGCCGGTCATATCTTTGACAGCAAAGCCGGCACCGACCTCGACACCTTTTACCGCACCGATACCGAGCATCTTGCCCAATTCACCATCGAGCTTGTAGAAGACCGGCTCACCGAGGCCGATTGGAACACCGGTTACAACTACCTCAACTACGCCGCCGGCTGAGTCACCTGTGGCGGCGATGCGGTTACACTCATCGACCATTGCCTGGGCGGCATCAATGTCAGGACAGTTTACTATTGGATGCACACTGTATTTGTCCTGAATCGCAGTGTGTGTGAGCTTCGGAGCTTTATCGCGGATAGTTTCAATTTCCTGTTCAATCTCGGCTAATATTTTG
Source organism: uncultured Pirellulales bacterium (assembly GCA_964559025.1). Taxonomy (GTDB): domain Bacteria; phylum Planctomycetota; class Phycisphaerae; order Sedimentisphaerales; family Anaerobacaceae; genus NIOZ-UU13. Next base: position 6,152 of record CAZLIO010000066.1, read on the forward strand.
GTCTTTTCCAGAAATCTCATATTCATATTGATACGGCCTTTGACGTAAATCTCCTGATAAAACGGGTCGAGGTCGTGCCGCATTTCTTTGTAATCGTTGGTGTACTTAAAGGCCGTCTCGGCAGGGACGTCGGGACATCGGACGCCGGCGATTTCTTTGACATAGGAAAAAACTTCAATGCCGCATTTTTTCAGGACTTTTTTGGCGACGTATCCGGCAGCTACGATGGTCGAGGTGTAGCGTCCGCTGAAGATGCCGGCGCCGATGGCATCATCATCCGGGCCGTACTTTTTGAACGAAGCATAGGATGCATGACCTGGTCGGGGTGTGCGATTCGTGTCCTGGTATTGCTTGATGTGAATGAAATGGCGGTCCAGGTTGGGAATCAGAATCGTCAGCGGTGTGCCGTTGGTGTGATTTTTATTTCCGGCGTTTTCGATGGTGTCGGCTGCGTTCAGGCCGGAATAGATAATCGGAAGGTCAGGCTCTTTTCGCGGACTGCTCAATTCGTCGGCGCCGGGCTTTCTAAGAAGAAGGTCGCCGTAGATTTCCTGTTCGGTCAGTAAGATACCCGGCGGGACACCCTGTATGACGGACGCCAGGCCTTCCTGATAAGAGCCGCCGGCTACCGTTACCTGAAAACAACGTCCAATGTGACAACCAATCATTTTTTGTTAATCTCCTGAAAAATTGAAATTAAAGATTTGTCTTTATTTTATTTCTTGGTTTTATTCTCTTTTTCTTCGTTTTTAAGTTCTTCAGCCAATTGCTTTGACAGTGCGGTTACACCGGCAATGCTACCCAATTGCATGGTTTCAAGAGCGGTGCTGGGCACGAGTACTATAGTAGCTTTCTCTTTCAAACCCTCATAAAGCATGTTCATAGCCCTGAGATGAAAAGCAGTATTATCGCCAACGTAGAACTTGGCCGCTTCTTTAAATTTCTCAGCGACCTGTCGCTCTGAATCGCCGAGAATGACTCTGGCCTGACGTTCTCTTTCTGCTTGTGCCTGCATCGACATAGCATCCTGTAAAGCTGCAGGGATTAGAACATCCCTGATCTCGACAGAAAGAACATTAATTCCCCACGGCTCTGTTCGTTCATCTATTATCTTTTGCAGTTCGGAGTCGATTTTTTCCCTTCCCTCAAGCATATCAGACAGCATTGTCTTACCGATAACATCCCGTAAGGCAGTTTGAGAGGCCCAGCTTATAGCGCTCTGATAGTCAGCTACCTCCAAAGCTGCCTTTTGGGCATCCAGAACCTTCCAGAAAAGGACAGCGTCCACGTCCACTGGAACCGTGTCTCTGGTAAGAGTTTTTTCTGCCTTGAAAGAAGTAGTTATAACTCGGATGTCAATCCAATACGGCAAGGAGTCGATAATAGGGACAATGAAAAATAGGCCCGGCCCCCTCAGAGAGTGGAATTTTCCCAACCTTAACACTACGACCCTTTCCCATTGATTCGCAACCTTAATGGCGAGAGAGACAACTATGGCAATAATAAAAGCACCAACTCCAATCCAAATGCTCTGAGGGTTACCGGAAACAGTAAACATGGCATATGCCAGCACTGCACCAACACCAAAAATTATAAAGAAGATTAGGACTGCGAAAGGATTTTGTTTTGTCATGATAACACCTCTATTCTTCTGCTTCTCAATTTAAAATTAGCTGTTCTTAATTCGGTCATAGGGATTAGTGAATAATCGTTAGAGTATAGATTCCCGCTTCCGCGGGAATGACATAACTAAGCAATATCCATTAAACTGTTAATTCCATATTTGCATTGATACACTTCATCAATTCCACGTAGTTGGGAAACGTAACGCTGATTGCCTCGGCGGTATCAATGGTGCATTGACCGTCTAAATTCAGGCCTGCCAAGGACAAAGCCATTACGATTCGGTGGTCGGCCCAGCCGTGCAGTTCAGCGGGTTTGGGCCTGCTGTGCCGTATTATAAGGCCGTCGGGCAATTCTTCAACATCCACGTCCATTTTTTTCAGCTCTTCGGCCATACATTTGATTCGGTCGGTTTCTTTGCTGCGTGCCTGGGGGACGTTCAGCAGTTTGGTTGAGCCTTCAGCGAAAGCGGCGGTAACGGCCATAGCGGGCAGCGCATCGGGAGTTTTGTTCATATCAAGCTCGGCGCCTTTGAGGTTTGCAGCTTTAACCGTTACTGAATTTGGTCCAATACTAATATCGGCACCCATCGCCTTTAGGTAATCGACCACAGCTTTGTCCGGCTGACTATCTGCAAAATCCAGCCCAAGCAAGGTTACTTCCTCTGCGGACATAGCGGCGGCGCAAAGGAAAAACGTGGCACTGGAAAAGTCAGCAGGGATTGTGGCATCGAAGGGCTTGTAGCTTTGATTGCCTTTGATTTTGATTACACAGATTAACTCAGATTCCTTACGGCGATTTCCACAGATTAAATCTGTGGCGAATCCGTGTAAATCAGTGATTTCGTATTCTATCTGCTGTTTATCGAGCCAGTCGAGTGTCATTTGCACATAGCCCGGCTCGTTAAGCAGAGTAACGTCAATTTCGGTATCTTTTGACGCCAGCGGTGCGCATAAGAGCAGGCTGGACAGGTATTGACTGGTGGTTGCGGCGATGGTGGTTTTTCCGCCTGTTAGTTTTCCCGTTACCTCAACAGGGACTTTGCCGTTGTTTTTAAGGCTGGTGCATTTCGCTCCGAGTTCACTGAGAGCGTTCATTAGCGGGCCGACAGGCCGGGTCTGAATTTGCTCATCGCCGGTGAAGGTTGTGGTCTGGCCGGGTGCGGCCAGAGCAGCCGAGCCAATTGCGATACGCAGCGTTGTGCCGGAATTGCCGACGTCGATTATTTCAGATGGAGTGCTAATTTCGCCGCCTGTGCCGGTTACCTTCCAGAGCTTAGGGTCTGATGTGTCAATCGCAGCTCCTAACGCCCGGTAGCAGAGCACTGCTGCCTGCGTGTCGCTTGAGTCCAAAGGGTTGCGAATGAGACTTTCACCGGCGGCTAAAGAGGCGATTGCGACCGCACGAATGGTGTGCGACTTAGAGCCGGGAATGACGACCGTTCCTTTTAACCGTGATTTTCCTATAATCAATTTCATAACAATCTCTTGATGGGCTAAAACCCATCCTACAAGCTCAGAACCATCCCCAAGCCTTCGACAAGCTCAGGCGGGGCGCTGCGCTTGAGGATGCCACCCGCTGTATATCGCATATTGTATTGCGTGTTGCACTTTTATCAGAAATGGCGGAGAATTGAAAGAAGATTTTTAACCACGGATTTCACAGATTTAAGCACGGATTCCACAGATTACACAGATTTAAGCAAGGATCCATTCTCCGCAGTAGTCCTGTTGCAAAGGATGAATTACACAGATTTGCCGCTCAGCGAGAATTGCAGCTTAGGAAGTCTTTAGAGTAATAGTCAAATGACTATGACCGTTTAATACATAGAACATGTTGGTTCGGTAATGCAATAGTCAAATGACTATTGTGCAAGCGCCTCGATTTCCTCTGCGCTCAGTGCCCGGTTGTAGATGCTGACGTCATCAATCAGGCCGGAGAAGAAACTACTTGCATCCGGCCTTCAGTATGCTACCTATTCAGCTTATTCAAACGGCGGGACTTCCTCGAATAAATGCTCAGCAAGAACGATAAGATCCTGGACATCTACTATACCGTCACCCCAAGGCGCCGGGGCAATGTCACACAATGGATAGTCGGTGTGCCAGTGGTCAATCATTATACACATGTCTGCACAGTCGATAATTCCGTCCCCGTTGAAGTCAGGCGTCGGGACAGAAAGCCCGGTGTCATATTCTTCCACCGTAGAAAGGATTATAGGCTGATTTTGAGGATCCGGATATGATCCCCCAATTATATATACTTTATCTACAACCGAACCTATAAAGGGCATGAGTCGTTTTTGCTGCATGGGAGATTTTGTGGTCCATATATTCGTAACGGGATCATACATTTCATTCGTTGTAAACACACCCGCCGGCGAAAAACCGCCAATCGCGTATATTCTTCCATCCACAACACAAGTACCTAAAGCAGCGCGGCCAGTCGACATGTCTCCTTTGCGAGTCCAGGTATTCATTGCCGGATCATAGACTTCAACATTTTTATAGCAAACCGCTTGGTAGTTCCGTGGAGCTCCGCCAATAGCATAAATCCTTCCATCGATGGCGCAGGCAGATAGAAAACCGCGGGCTGTCGGCATGTCGGCCCTCTGTGTCCACGATTCCGTAACAGGGTCGTAGGCCATTACGGTTGAAACTGGTGGGCTCGATGCACTGAGCGACCCACCTATAAGATAGATTGTGCCATCTACAACAGCGATTCCACATAATGCATTTGCATATGGCATATCAGCCTTCTGAGTCCAGGTATCTGTTTGTGGGTCATATACATAGACGTTCTTCTTGGCCGTAGAATACGGATCGGGGCTCGTTCCTCCAAATACATAAATCTTGCCGTCAAGAGCGCAGGTTGCATGACCGCACCGACCGGATGGCATATCAGCCATCCTGGTCCATGTGTCAGTAGTCGGATCATACATTTCATTAGCCGGTGTTACGGAGTAATGAGATGGGAATCCACCGATAACATAGATTTTTCCATCTACAACAGTACCAGATACGAAACCCCGGGCAGTAGGCATATCGGCTTTGTACGTCCAGGTGTCCACTGCCGCCAGACTTATCCCAGCCCTACCCATAAGCCCGCTGATGATAAATCCAACTAACATTAGCCTGATTCTGTAACCATTGAACCATTTCATTTTAAACCTTTCTTTCTGCCCAAAGGGACAATAAAAGAGCCGGCGCAGGAAACGACTGCTACTTTCCGGCTGGATCAAATTGGCAAGTGAACAACCTCGTGAATATACGGGCACAGTAATAGACCATAGGGACAATGGTAATACAAAGCCACGGATTCATTCTTTTTTACGCCTCCTCAAAGTTATCCTAACATATCTAATGCAGAGAAGGACATCAAGAAAAAAATATATTTCGTATTGCATATCGTGGATAGTGTAACATTTGGAGGATTTTTGGTTATCTGAGGTGGATTTCAAGGTCAAATTATTAGGGTTTATTGATGCTAATCACAGGCGTGATCAAATAGATTTGTGCATTTGAGCCAGTCGTCGGCTAATATTATAAAATCCAGGATGTCAACGTAGCAATCACCATTCAGGTCGGCTTTGAGCTTTGTAAGACACTGGGATATTGTGAATGCCTTAT
>CAZLIO010000067.1:0-11183 GCA_964559025.1 uncultured Pirellulales bacterium
CTGCGCCTCAGGATGACACGTAAGTGTCACTTTAGCTCACTTTATACTTTTCCTTTTCTTTTTGACCACCGCGGCCACTTTCGCAGGCAAGCCGAACAAACGTATAAAGCCGGTTGCATCGGTTGGGTCGTATTCGGCGCCCATCTTAAAGCTCGCTAAGTCGGTTTTGTACAAACTGTTCGGGCTTTTTATACCGGCCGGTGTGCACCGTCCTTTGAACAATTTCATTTTAACTTCACCGGTGACATTCCGCTGCGTAACATCGACAAACGCATCAAGCGCCTCACGCAGTTGACAAAACCACAGGCCGTAATAAACCAGCTCGGCATATTTCAGAGCGAGCTGTTGTTTATAGTGCATAGTTTCTCTGTCAAGTGTCAGGCTTTCCAGAGCATTATGGGCCGTTACGAGAATGGTTCCACCGGGCGTCTCATACACGCCCCGCGACTTTATACCAACCAGCCGATTCTCGACCAGGTCCACCTGCCCGATACCATGTTTGCCGCCGAGCTTATTCAACGCTTCAATAAACCTCACACCGCTCGTTAACTTGCCGTTGAGCTTTATTGGGATTCCTTCATAAAAACCTATCGTTACATAGTCCGGCTTATCCGGCGTTTTCGATACCGGCTTGGAGATAACATACACATCGTCCTTTGGCTCATTGGCAGGGTCTTCGAGGTCGGCCCCTTCGTGGCTGATATGCCAGAGGTTCCGGTCGCGGGAGTAGATTTTTTTCTTTGTCTGCTCGATGTGGATTTTGTGTTTTTTGGCGTAATCAACCGCCGCCTCACGGGAAGTTAGTTCAAATTTAGGGTCTTTCCAGGGAGCGACAATTTTCAGCGAAGGGTCCAGTGCCATATAGGTGACTTCGAATCGTACCTGGTCGTTGCCCTTGCCTGTTGCCCCGTGGGCTACCGCCGTCGCACCTTCAGCGTGCGCAACTTCGACCTGATGCTTGGCAATTAAAGGCCGGGCAACACTCGTCCCTAACAGATACCCTTTTTCATAAACCGCACCTGCTTTGAGCATCGGCCAGAGATAATCTTCGACAAACTCTTTGCGAATATCTTTGACTACACACTTGACCGCCCCGCTTGCTAATGCTTTACGTTTGATACCGGCCAATTCATCCCCCTGACCCAGCTCAGCCGCAAACGCTATTACATCATAGCCGTATGTTTCTTTCAGCCACGGAAGAATCACGCTCGTATCCAACCCCCCGCTGTATGCTAAAACTACCTTTTCAGCTTTTTTACTCTTACTTTTAACCATTCAGTTTGTCCTTAATGATTTTACATCTTTAATCCCAGTACATCGCTACCCACTCAGCGGTCATCGGCTTCATAGAGCACCTTCCCTTCTTCGATAATCTCCCGCATAAAGTCATCACCTATTTCCATTCGCTGGCGCACCTTATCAGAAGTGCGAACGAGCAGGTCTATAGGGAATCCGGGCCGAAGTTTCATCCGAATTTCCACCGATTTATCCACACTTCTACCCTCAAAAGGCCCGATGACCAGCAAATCCACGTCCGAATCCTCCGTGACGGTACCTCGCGCATAGGAGCCAAACAGTATGACCCGTTCAGCGCCAAACTCCAGCCCAATGCGTTGGCCAAACTCTTCTATTTGTTTCATCAGCACCATGTTACTGAGTTCCCAAATCATTAACTTCTTTACGCAGCGATAATAACACCTTCACGCCGGGCAATTTCTAAAATCGGACGGCACTGGTCAGTTTCCCACTCCTGTTCTCCGCAGGGAATAGGCTCGATGCGGTTATCCGCTGAAATAGTCGCTTGCCAGAGCTTCTCAATAAGTGCTATGTCGCGTACCCCGTCGAATTCCGGAGCAATCACAACCAAATCGATATCGCTAAGTTCATTGGCATCGCCTCGTGCGAAGGAACCAAAAAGTACAATTCGATGGGTATGGATGCCCAATGAGCTAAGAGCCTTGATATAACGCTGTATAGCGGTCATAACTGTGCTTTCAACCATTTTATTATATCTCCAGCTTTTGATAGCTTTTCTTGTGCGTCTTTTGAATCCAAGAGAATTTGTGTAGAGTCCGGATAGTGACCCTCCAGTTGGAAAATATCAAAGCTCCGCAAAAAGGTTATTTGCTCAGCGTCAAGTGATAACTCAGCTTTCTCAGCAAGGCGAACAAGGTTGTGAATACGTGGTGGAATATCATTTATTTGCCGCGTCACATGCGCTTTGAGTATCTTTTCAATAGCAAGATGTGCAAAGAAAAGGCAATGTCGCAGATGACCTTTCTCCAATAGAGATTCCGCCGCTGCGAAATCCTCATTGCTACTTGTCTGCCAGTAATCAATTTGTTTTTGAACATCAACCATATTTACTCAATAATACCAGCAATTATTGTCCCAAAGCAATGATTAAATTGGGCAATGTCGATATCGCGCAGGACAAAGCCTACTTTGTTCAACCGAACTTATGGCGATTTCTAATACCCCGACTTTTTCCCTGTCATACTTTCTACTTCAACCCTTATGATTACTGTGTTCTTAATGGCTTCCACCGGATATTCAAAAGAACCATCAGAATAATTCCGCATGATAATATCGAATGCCTTGCGTTTTGATTCAAAGTCTTCTATTAATAAAGCCTTACCGAATCCGATGACGCTTTGATATTTAATACTGCATTTGCATGCTTCTTTCGCCTTGATAAGCTCATAGTCTATATCGATCTCGAAACAAATATTATTGTTCTTTCTGAGTATATCTAACTTTTTACCTTCGCTGGCGCTATGAAAATAAAATGTTTTATCTTTATAACCAAAGCAAAGGGGGACTACGTAAGGCCTTGCGTTATCGCATAAACCCAATCGGCACACGGATGCCTTGCGGATGATTTCTTCTATAGTGGCAATATCTCTTATTTCTTTATCTTTCAGCCGCATCTAATTTCCCCTTCTCAGTGAAATATAACAGAACCTCGCCAAATGCGCTTTTTCGAATTTTCTTTGCGATTTCTACGTTGTCAATGGTTGAGTTTATAGCAAATGGTTTCTCGCATAAGCTCGGCGTTGCCGTCGGTGTTGGTAAAGAGTCTGAATTGAGCCATACCCTGATTGACGAACATTGAAATGCCATCGATTGTTTTTGCCCTCTTTTTCTTCGCCTCTTTTAGCAGTAAGGTCTTGGCGGGATTATAAACCGTATCAAAAACTGCCATACCTTTTTTCAGGTATTCTTGAGGTAAAGGTGTCGCGCCAACGTTTGGGTACATCCCGATACTCGTGCAGTTTATCAGTAATTTTGCATCGATGTTTGGCAAATCATCCAATGGGGCAAAATCACAATCAAACTCGTCTGCAAGTTTTTCGCCTCTTGTGACAGTGCGATTGTAAATTTTGACCTTGGCCCCTGCATCAGCTAAACCGGCCACTATCGCCCTTGCCACTCCACCGGCGCCGATAACCGCAACCGTCATATCTTTCAAATCGACCCTGCTGATACCTAACGTCGAAGTAATCGCATCCAGAGCCGCAGAATAATCTGTATTGTAAGCACTGACTTTACCACCTCTGCTTATAACCAGGGTATTGACCGCCCCTATCTTTTCAGCCAACGGCTCAATAAAACCCCGATTTGCGCGGGCGAAATCCAGAGCATTTTGTTTATGCGGGATTGTTACACTAAAACCGCCGAAGTTCAGCCACTTTCTAAAGAGCGCATTATGCAAAAATGAATCGAATTCCTGCTGCCCCCCTTCCACCAATAACGGCAGATATAATTTGTTCAAACGCTTCTCGGCAAAGCAGGCATTGTGAATCGCAGGGCTTAGTGAATGGCCGACCGGCTCAGCTATCACGCCGAAAAGCTCGGTATCGGATTTTATATAGTCATAGCGGTACAATTTCTTAAACTGCTCAATCGTCAATTGGCCAGGTGCCGTTGCGCTTTGGTCATCGATACTTGCAAAAGTCACAAAGACGCCCAGCTTTTTCGTTATAATTCTGCTGATAAGCCCCGCCTCACCCATACAGAACACAATTCGTTCACCGCTGGTTTGGTGCAGCAAATCGAAGGCATCAAAGCAATCGTTTATATGGTTCGCCATATAAACAAGCTTGGGTATCACCCCTGGACATACGGCTAAGATGTCACGATATAGCTTGCCGATATTGGCAAATCTGGTTTCAAAATTATGGGCTGAAAGAATCAACCGGCCCTTTGAGCTTTGCGACAGTGCCAGTCTTATTTTTTCCTGAATCTCAATGGAGAGGTAGTTGTCATATTCAAAGTCAATAAATTCTGCACCTGCTTTCAGCGAGCTGATCAATACATCAACTCGCAACTGTTGCGGATAATCCATCACCCCCCCCTGCCGCTTGTCACGACATGTTACGATTATAGGCAGTCGTTTGTCGCTGTCGCTTTTTACGAAGGCAATCAAATTTTTGACCATCTCGACACTGAGGTTTTCGAGATAATCTGTCCGCAGTTCGAGCATCTCGGCACCGGCACCCAGAGCCGCTGTGACTTGCTGCCTGGCCGTATCTAAATCCTTCGCTGCTATGGGAACGGCTAATTTCGTCTCCATAATCCAAACATATAGCAGCGAAAAACCCCAAAAGCAAGAGTAAAAACACAAGTATCGCACACCTCAGCAGAAATTGAATGGAACGCTACTTAAAGTGTTGCGTCCCTGACGTAAATAGGTTATATTACAGGCTTGCATATTTGATAGAATCTCAGGTTGCACACTCAACCTGATTTTGGTGTTCTTGATGGGAAGATGTAAATAACTTATGGTTTTCGTGTAATGTTAGAGTATGAGATTAAAATACCGGCCTCGCCGGCCGCGGGTTACAGGATAAAAATCGGCACGGATATCCTTGGCGAATTGTGGCCGCAGATAGAAGCCGATTTCAGCAGGTACAACAAATTTGTTATTACCGATGAAAACCTGGTCTCTGCCGGCCATCTTGAAAAGCTTCTGGGCCAAAGAGATGTTCCTGTTTTTGTAATAAGCTCTGCCGGTGAGACTTCAAAAAATATAGATACAGTCGTTTCGATAATCGAAACGATGGAGAAAGCCTATCTCGGCAGAGACACCCTTGTTATCGCTCTCGGCGGCGGGACGGTCGGTGACATCGCAGGATTTGCGGCTGCCATCTTCAAAAGAGGTGTCCCTGTCCTTCAGATACCCACGACCACAGTCGCCCAGGCCGACTCCGCTGTAGGCGGCAAAACCGGAGTCGATTCGGAGCGAAGCAAAAACGCATTCGGTGCGTTCTGGCACCCGTTGGCTGTGTATATCGATGTCGCAACTTTAACAACGCTGGACGACAGACAATTCAGGGCCGGACTCGTTGAATCCGTAAAGCACGCCCTTATTGCCGACAGCCGGTACTTTGATTTCCTCGAAAAAAATCTCGATTCAATTCTTGAACGAAAGACTGATGTGCTGGAAAAAATAGCTCACTTTAACTGCAAAATAAAGGGCGGCGTTGTTGAGACCGACCCGCACGAGCAAAACAAAAGAAGAATTCTAAATTACGGCCATACTATCGGACATGCTGTCGAGGCTGCCAGCGGCTTTGAATTGCTGCACGGCGAAGCAGTCGCTATCGGTATTATCGCAGCCGGTTTAATCGAGATTGAATTGGAATTAGGCTCACTGGAGAGACTCGAGAGAATCCGGCAAATTCTCAAAAAGCTGGATGTTCCGGTAAAATTACCAAGGGATTTAGCCGGAAAAGACCTGATAGACCTGATAAAGCACGACAAAAAGGCAGTTAACAAATGGCCGCGGTTCGTGCTCATTAGTGACATAGGTCAGGTTTATTGTCCGGATGGACAATACGCTGTCGAGGTCGCTCCTGAGCTGGTGAAAAAAGTATTGAAAGAGCTTTAACTTATTGTCACCCTGAGCACAAAGAGCCTTTAGCCCTGAGCGAAATAAAGCTTGCCTTGAGCGTAGCCGAAAGGTCGATGCATTCCCCAACATGCCAATTTCAACTTCGTAATTCATAATTCCTTGTTCTCCACGGGACACCTTGCGGTGGATATTGGATATTCCTCCTGTTATTTTTTCCTTGCCTTTCGAGCAGCTTTGGGTAGATTTTATAAATAAAGTGAAGGGCGAGCTTGTTTCGTCCATCAAAAGCGAGTTCTCAAGGTGAGAATTTGGAGATTTGACAATGATAGGCAAGAAGATAAGACTCGAAAGAATAATCGACCGCAATTCGCGCAGGACGGTAATCATTCCGATGGACCACGGCGTTACGGTCGGCCCTATTGAGGGCCTCGCGGACATGCGGACAGCCATCAGTAAGGTCGTGGCCGGCGGCGCCAATGCTATTCTGATGCACAAAGGAGTTGTCCGCGCAGGTCACAGAGGCGCTGGCAAGGACGTCGGACTGATTATTCACCTTTCCGGCGGCACGTCACTAAGTCCCGACCCGAATGCAAAGGAGCTGGTCTGCACTGTCGAAGAGGCAATCAAGCTCGGTGCCGACGCCGTTTCTGTCCACATAAATCTTGGTGCACAGACCGACAAAGAAATGCTGTGGCAATTGGGCCAGGTCAGTGAGCGATGTATGGTCTGGCAGATGCCCCTCGTTACCATGATGTACACCCGCGGCACGAAAATCAAAGACGAATACGACGTCAATAACGTCAAGCACGCCGCAAGGGTCGGGGCCGAGCTTGGCGCAGATATCGTTAAGGTAGTCTATACCGGCAGCGTTGAAAGTTTCACCGAAGTAGTTCAGGGCTGTCCGGTGCCGGTGGTAATTGCAGGCGGCCCGAAAATGGACAGCGATGAAGATATTTTCAAAATGGTGGACGGTGCGCTAAAGGCCGGTGCCGCCGGCGTATCTATCGGCAGAAACGCTTTCCAGCACCGAAAACCTGAGAAAATGGTTGAAGCATTAAGCAAAATGGTCCACAAAGGTGCAAGCGTAGAAGAAGCAATTGCAGTACTGAAAAACTAAAATACTCAAAAAATAATGTCATTGCGAAGGAGGCCCCTTTCTTGCTTTTGCAAGAAAGCAAGTGGCCGACTGTGACAATCTTAACCTTATAGATAAGGATTAATTATGCCGAGAAGTTTAGACCGCCGCGACTTTTTTAAAAAATCCGCCGTTGCCTCCATCCCCGCTTTAGCTTTGAGTTTACAGAAGAAAGCTTCCTCGGCGGGCTCAAAACCAAAACCGGTTGCACCATCCTCTCCCGATGCTTTACCAACCGGCAGGATTGGTAACGTCAAAATCAGCAGGTTAATCGCCGGCGGCAATCCATTCAGCGGCTGGTCGCACAGCAGAGACCTGAAATATATATCTGATTTATTCAAGGCCTACAGCACGGACGAAAAGATTCTCCAGACCCTCGAAATGTACGAAGAAAACGGAATAAATACCATCTTGGCGGGCGGCGTCAGGGTCCTCGATAAGCACTGGAAAGAAAGGGGCGGAAAAATCCAATGGATTGCCCAAACCCACCCCAAAGTAAATGACCTGACCACCAATATAAAAAGGGCCATTGACAACGGAGCAATCGCCGCTTATGTCCAGGGAGGCATCGGTGACAAATGGGTCAAAAATAATCGTCTTGACCTTCTCGCAAAGGCCGTCGAATTTATAAAACAAAACCGCATACCCGCCGGCATCGGCGCCCATTCGATAGAGGTACCGATTGCCTGTGAAAAGGCGGGAATAGAGCCCGACTTTTATATGAAAACTCTCCACCACGGTAATTACTGGTCCGCTACCCCAAAAGAAGACCGGATCGAATGGAACGTCGATAGCTTCGGCCCGGACGACCATGATAATATCTGGGCCCTCGACCCGGAACGAACCATCGAATTTATGAAAACCGTGGACAAGCCCTGGATAGCCTTCAAGACCTTGGCCGCAGGCGCCATCCATCCCAGTGTAGGTTTCAGGTACGCCTTCGACAACGGCGCCGATTTTATCTGCGCCGGAATGTTCGACTTTCAGGTCATAGAGGACGTAATCATTGCCAAAGACATACTCTCAAAAACAGATAGACCGCGCCCCTGGAGAGCCTGAAAACCTCTGCCACCCTGTTGTCATTTCGACCGGAGCAATGTGTACTATTGCGGAGTGGAGAAATCTTGTTTGTAAAAATAGCCTCTCCTAATTCAGCTAAAGCCTGAGAGCGCAGCTTCGTAGGATGGGCTTTTAGCCCATGCTGTCTCTTGAAGGAGATTATAATAAATCGCTATCCCGCAATTATCGTTTTAATCGTAGTGTTGGCTGGCGTAATTTTATTCCTCGGCTCTGCAAAACCAACAACTGTCTTGTAGTTTTCTGTTTATTTCTTGACAATCCCGCTTCAATAGTGTAGATTTATTATTAACGAGCGACGACGTGAGACATCTTAGATTTATGCTGCTCAGTAATGACTTGCGCACAGTGCACAGATAACGAGGTGGAAGACGGTGGCTGTCCTGAATTAACCTTAGAACAGAAATGTTGTGAGAGGAAAAGTTATTATCGGTCGTTTTGTATTTCTATTTTTTATAGGAGGATAGCCATGTGTAAAAAACTAATTCCTTTCTATAAAGTGTTTTAACCTGGAGTTTTTCAGCAAGAACAGATTACAAATATTAGCAAATAAAAGGAAAAAACAAAATGTTTCACCAATCATCTAAACAAATTTTTCTCGGTATTTTCGTCGCATTGTTGTTACTAACAATGCCGGTCTATGCTGTAAAAAACTTCAAAATCTCCAACTACGCAGGTGGGCACCAGATCTGGTTTGAAGCCGAGGATTACGATGAACGTAATCCTGACACCGACCAGTATTACCCGGTTGTTGACGCGGCTGATGCGTTTGGTAAAGCAATTAACCGGTCAGGCGGCGCCGGTGGCATGATTCGCTGGACATTCGATATCAGTGCAGCCGGTGGCAAGGGAGGTACGTGGTATTTCTGGGCGCGTATTTTGAATCCGGACAATCAGTCGGATTATATGCTCGTGGAGGGAGACCCTGATGACGCAGAGATTCCCACTGGCCCACCCTTTCCAGGAGATAGCGGGGAAGCGCCATTCGTTAATGATGATGACAGAATCTTTGAAGAAAATGTCGGACCTCCCTGGGGATGGGCCAGGGCTGGTCACGAGGAGGGTCATACCAAAGAACTTCAAGATGGCGAGAATACGATGTACATCTTTCATAGGCAAGGCAATAATACCGTGTTCTGGGATGTCTTCATGTGGGCAGATCGTAGTAACTACGTGCCCACCGATGAGGATTATCGAAATGCCAAGATATTTGTTCCTAGCATAGCCTCTAATCCAAGTCCGGCTAATGGTGCTATAATTCGGGATACGTGGGTAAGTTTGAACTGGTCGCCGGGAGGTTTTGCGGCCTCGCACGATGTGTACTTAGGCGATAATTTCGACCATGTGAACGCCGGCACCGGCGGCACCTTCCGGGGCAATCAGCCCTCGAATGATTTCCTTGTCGGCCTGCCCGGATGTCCCTATCCGGACGGTCTCGTTCCCGACACGACTTATTACTGGCGCATCGATGAAGTGGAAACCGACGGTGTGACCAAACATAAAGGCAGGGTCTGGAGCTTCTTCGTTCCCTCCGGTAAGCCCGATCCTTCAGCTGTATCGACATTTCACTGTATAGGAGTTTACTGGAGCCCTCAAGATGGCAGTAGTGATAATGTCTGTCAGGTGCGCTATCGTTCTCATAGTTCAACTGGTTGGAAAGAGGCCCTGCCACTATGGTATGATGATAGAGGAGTCGGCGGATATCCCGCAGGATATCGCGGTAGTATCGTTAATTTAGAGCCTGGAACTACCTATGAGATAGAATTGAGATTATTAAATACCGGTACTGAGGAAGAACTCATAGCTGAAACATGGAGTGAAGATTTTCCGATAGCTAAAACTGTATATCTTCCTGCCGGGACGACTAATCAGACTCTTCGGATAACCGAATCCGGCTCACCTGACGGCTATATTCTCTACACGGCTTCGGCCGGTGGCGCGGTTATTGATGTTGAACACAATCAGGATTACTGCATCACGGTTAACGCATCCTACATAATCATACGGGGACTAAACCTGAAAGGAGCGAAAAGTTATGGGATACGGCTCTATGATTGCCATGACGTGGTCATTGAGCGGTGTGACATATCGGACTTCAGCAGTATAGAAGACGACGGCTGGGGTAATCGCGGTGCCGCGATATACTCCCTTTCAACTAAGCTTGAGCGAATCATAGTTCAACGGAACAAAATGCATCATCCGTATTCTGATACGAACAGTTGGAGTGAGTATCGCGACAAGTACGGCAGTTACCATACGCGAGGCCCAAAACCAATAGGTTATGTTAACAGCGCCGGCAACCACGTAATCCGTTACAATGAAATTTACTCAGACGACGACCACTACTTCGACGACTGTATTAGTTCCGGCAATAACAATTTCCCCAACCGTGATTCGGATATTTACGGCAATTATATTGCGAACTGCTGGGATGACGGTATTGAAGCCGAAGATGACAATTGTAATGTGCGCATCTGGGGTAATTTTATTGAGTGGACCTTTGTGAAGATCGCGGTTGCCCCCACGAACGTGGGGCCGGTGTATGTCTGGCGGAATGTAGCGGGAGTTGCGCGCAAGGACGATATCCAGCCATGGAACGACGTATCGCGCGGCGGATTCCTGAAAACCGATAATGGCGGCGGTAAGATATATGTATTTCACAATACACTCCTGCAGCCCGAGCCGCCAGTGGGTGTGGACTATCCGCTGGGCTGCGGCAGAGGGCTCGGATGGGGCGGACGGATGCTCAATACGATGAGCCGCAATAACATTCTACACATTCATAATCCCGGGGCTCCAAGCATCAAGGACTGCACCGGCGTCACATACCATGACCCGCTTGGCAACTACGACTATGATTTATACAACGGCTACATTGATGCCAGACCTGGCGCGGAGCGAAACGGAATCAATGGTGTTCCAATATATGACCCAGATAACGGTAATGGGGAATTCGCGCTTGATCCATCCAGTCCGGGGTATGATGCGGGCGTGGTAATTCCGAATTTCAATGACAATTACAATGGCGACGCGCCGGATATAGGCGCGCATGAAGCCAGCAGCCCGCCGATGGAGTTCGGCGTCAACGCATACCAATAAAAAATATACATAAAA
>CAZLIO010000068.1:0-6403 GCA_964559025.1 uncultured Pirellulales bacterium
TTAGTGTTTCTCTCTTTGACCGATTTCAGCAAACGATCGACGAGATTTTCAATGACCACGCCCTCGGCCTCGGCGCGGTAATTGATTAATATGCGATGTCGAAGCACTGGATAGGCCAGTGCCCGTATATCCTCGAAACTTACGTGCGACCTGCCGTAAAGCAGTGCTCGGGCCTTGGCGCCAAGCACCATATATTGCGACGCCCGCAAACCGGCTCCCCACATGACCCACTCGTTGACGAAATCCAATGAATTATCCGGACCCGGACGCGATGCTGCTGCGATCCTCACAGCGTAACGCACCACATCCTCGGCGACAGGTACCTTGCGAACTACGCCGCGAAACCGCAGCAGGTCTTCGCCGCTGAACACCTGCTTGATAGGTTCGGGCTCGGTGGTGGTAGTCTGGCGAACGACCTCAACCTCCTCATCTTCCGGCAGGTAATCAATCAAGACATTGAACATAAACCGGTCGAGCTGTGCTTCAGGAAGTGGATAGGTGCCTTCCATCTCGATAGGATTCTGTGTTGCAAAGACAAAGAACGGCTCGCTGAGCGCATGGCATACACCGACAGCGGTAACATGGTGTTCCTGCATCGCCTCGAGCAGGGCCGCCTGTGTTTTGGGAGGCGTGCGGTTAATCTCATCGGCAAGAATCATATTGGCAAAAACCGGGCCCTTTACAAAAACCATCTTTCGCTCTCCGTCCCGGCCTTCGCCGGACTGAAGGATTTCAGTGCCGGTGATGTCGGCGGGCATAAGGTCCGGTGTAAACTGAATGCGTTGAAACTTCAGGTTAAACAGCTCCGTGAGAGATTTGACCAGCAGTGTCTTGGCCAGACCCGGCGCACCGGTAATCAGACAGTGTCCCCCGGAAAGCACTGCGATAATCAAATGCTCGATAACATCCTCCTGGCCGACGATTACTTTTGAGAGCTCAGCACCGATGCGCTCACGTGCCCCCTTGATCTGTTCGACAGCCTGTCGTTCAAATTCGTATGTCTTGGTAGCCAAAGTCATTTTCCTTTCAATGAGTCATTGCGTAAAACACTATATTGATCCCAAGCGGGTAGGCCTTCTTCTCTGAAAACTCACGAAAATACCATTCGTCCTCCCCCTCGCGTTCCCATCCGTCACCAAGGTCGGTGTTGAGACAGATAATAGACATAATCCGGCCTTTGTCATCATAGATGGCCTTGTAATGTGGTACCCGCGCATCCGGCCGCTCCCAGGTGATACCTTGAGAGCGCCCTTGCAGAGCAACGGTGATGCTGGGTATCTGCGGCTTTTCCTTGAGGTCAAATACGGCATGGAAGATCGGGTGGCTCAGATTAAGCTCGACCGGTTCGCGATCGGGAAACACCCGCTTGATTTCACGATAGAAGTTATACCACTCATCTTCACCCCAAAAATCATCGACCATCAAAAACCCACCGTTCAACAGGTAACGACGGAGAATCTTGACCTCCTCTTCACTGAAGACCAGCCGGCCGGGCTCCACAATGTAAATGAAGGGGTAGTCGAAAAGTTTCGGGTCCGTTAGTTCGAGTACCACTCCGTCAGGATTAACTTCCATCGAAGTCAATTGGTGCAGGCGGAAGGAGAAGTTTAAATCGCTGTCGGGGTAGTCCGTTGCCCAGTTGCCGCCGCTAAAGCCGCGACCGTAACTACGCCCGTAATCACCTCTAAAGCCGCGACCAGGCCTGCGACCAGACCTGCCTTCATATTCACTTCTGCCGTATCCGGACGCATACCGGATTCGCACGAATGTGAAGACATCATGAGAAAACTCCTTGTCGGGCTCCCAATCGGGCACACTCCTTCGATAGGAATATCGTCGACTGGAATATCTCTGTGCGAACACAACGCTTATTCCTACACATGCCACCATGAATAGAATAATGAACCATTTTGTTTTTGTCATGGTGCTTTCTCCTGAACTATTTGCAGCTCACCTTGGTCATTCGATGTGGACTTGTATTCCGATTTGTCGGGCTGGGAGTCTTTGATTAACTTCAACAATAGACGATGTGCCTGGCGAAAACGTGGTGCATCAGCCAGGGCCTCGAGCACATATCGCTTCGCAGTGACAGGGTCCCGCTCCGCAAACAATCGCGCCAAGCGGTAATTGATATCCGCCGGGTCCGCTGGATCCAACAAAAGCAGACGCTGATACGATTCAATAGCCTGGTCGTTTTGGCCGAGTTCTTCGTTGGCCCGGCCCACGCACCAATGAACAGTCCCTAACATTGGATAGACCGCGAGATACTTGTTTCCATTCTCAAGGACCGCACGCCAGTTCTTTTGCTCCATAGTGATCTCCATGAGACGTCCGTAGGCCTCCGCCGCGTCTGCTGAGATAGTGACTAACTTGTTGAGCACTTGGCGTTCCTGTTCGGTCTCGGAGAGTTTGCGATGTACCTGGGCAAGGAGACCATAAGCGTTACCCTCGCCGGTATAGTTCGGATAAATGGAGATTAGCTTCTTGAGTGGTGTCTTGGCCTGTTCCCACTTTTCATCAGCCAAAAGATGGCTGGCATGCAGCCTCAGGGCCCAAAAGCTGTTTGGGTGCTTGGTCAGCCATTTGGCTAATGCCTCTGAGTCAGCAGGATCGACTTGTCCGTTTTCGGGCTGGGCCCAGTCAACATTCCGAGCCAGACCCTCGGCCCGCTTTCGAGCAAAGGCCTCAAATTGCTTTTCAATCTTCTCGATCGGTGCCGCCCGCCTGGAGATGACGCTGTTGATTTCTTCGCCTTTAGCCAGGTCGGTGAGGATGGCCTTTAGGGTTTCAGTGCCGAACTGTTCGACAAGGAACTCCACTACAAGCGACGACTCGTAGTACGCAAACTGCAAGTGCATGGGCGTGGGCGGACTCAAAAATGCACCGCTTAGCTTGCTAATCGGTGTCAGCTCCCCTCCAAGGATCATTTTACGATATTGTGGATTCATATGCTGGCCACAGGCGGGATTACGCTGCATTTCTTCGTACACGGAAATCCCTTCACTGAGCCAGCGCGGCATTTTGTTATGCGTCAGATTGAGTGTAACCACGTGACAAAACTCGTGCCACAAGATTGACTCCCAGTTGACTGCTCTCGAGGCCCTGGGACTGTTGGCAGTGATTACATTGCCAAAGCACACACCGAGGAACCCGTCCCCGCCGGGCATGCCGAAAGTGCGCACAGCGAAATCCTGCTGATTAGGGAACAGCTCCAATGTAACGGGCCCATTCAATTCGAGACTGTATTTGGGGCATAGCTCCGACTTGGCCTGCTGCAGCAGCTTCAAAACCCTGTCACCATACACAGCCGCTTCGAGCTCGTCCATTCGAATGATGAGCCTTTCTGCGGTCAGCGTTTTGAATTTGGATATGTTGTCGCGCAGATTGACAAGGTTGTAGGCCATAACATTATATTGGTCCGCTTTATAAACCTCATCGGCCAGGGTCCAGCCTTCGGATACGTCACCCAGTCGAAGCAGATCCTGGGCAAGCTGGATCTTCGCCGGCAGATAATCCTTATCGAGCTGCAATGCCTTGCGCTGATAAGCAGCGCCTTCGGTAAACCGATAGTTCTGCGAGAGCTTTCTTCCGATTAGATAGTCCACCCGGGGATTAGTCGGCCAAAACTTCAGCGCATTAGTGCGGCAGGTATTGACCGCATTGGGCTCATTACCCAGATGGGCTAAAACGCAGCGGTATGCCCAGGCCTCTGAGTGCCACGGGTTGACAGCAGCAGCCCGGTCAAGCAGCTTGCCCGCCCCGGCATAGTCTTCGCAATCAATTTGGTGTTCGGCAAGCAGCAACAAGGCGGGCACATGATTGGGATTCACATAAAGGGCCGCATCTAATGATTTGACCATTGATATCCGATCACTATGGTAAAATGCCCTGGCCAATCCGCAATGCATGTCCGGGTCGTCACCGAACCGTTCGAGAGCTTTACGATACTGATTAGCAGCTAACTCGTAGTCTTGCTTGTCCAGCGCAAGTGCTCCGGCTGCGAGATAGGCTTCCC
Organism: uncultured Pirellulales bacterium; assembly: GCA_964559025.1. Classification (GTDB taxonomy): domain Bacteria; phylum Planctomycetota; class Phycisphaerae; order Sedimentisphaerales; family Anaerobacaceae; genus NIOZ-UU13. Next base: position 4,016 of record CAZLIO010000068.1, read on the forward strand.
GGCAATTCGGGTCAATCCTCATGGCCCGGTTAAAAAGCTGCTCAAGAACAATCCGGGGTTCCGATCCGAGCAGCAGCAGAGCCTCTCCCAGGGCAACCAGGTCCGGAGGATCCCAGTATTCAATTTTGAACCAGCGGCCGTAACGGTAGATTTTCGCTAACATTTCAGAGGCATAGTCGGTCTGGCCGCAGTATAGATTGGCTGTATGCCCAAGCTTTAGCAAGCGAATACTCACTGTATAACGCAGAAGGGCTGTGTCGATTTCCTTGGCGGCCTGGTCATATCGGCCCAGTGCCATCAGCGACTCGACCATCAGAATCCACCACTGTCTCTTGCTCCTGTATGTTTCTTCTTCGATGGCTTTTTGGGCCGACTCAATGCATTGGGTATATTGGCCTGTCTTGAATTGCTCGCGGGCTGTGTCAATATCTGCAGCTTCTACGGGTCGGACTAAACCAAATACAAATGCAATACATGCCATCATCAAGATAAAACTTAAAGAAGATGAAGCTGGTTTGTCATTGTCGAAGCTGGTATCGAAACTGGAGACTGGAAGCCCGACCCGCCAAAGGCGGCTTTTGATCGGAACCCGGCGCTGCCGGGTCGAGTTTCCAGGGCGAGCATCGATACGAGCATCGACAACCTTAAACGTTAGACTAACAAAAGTATACCTGAACAAAAAAGCCATATTAAATTTACTCAACTTGCTGTAGTTCTAAACCTCTCACCTTACAACCTACATGAACCCCGATTATGCGCCCGTTGCCATCGTCGTAAAAACGAGCTTGTTAATTTTACACGCCTATTCTAACTATTAAATACGGTTAAGTCAACCTGATGTGCGGCATTTGGTAACTACGGTTTTTTTAGCAATTTCTCGTCGGGGCAAAGCCTGCCGCAGCCCGGCGATGCCCGTTCACCTATGACAACAAAAATATTTGTTAGCGGGTCAGAAGCCCCCGCTTGTTGCCGGAGGGGGTTCCCGTTTTCCCTATTGTTCGCGCTATAGCCAACAGTTCCCTGTCCTGAAGCACCCATCAAACTATGCAGCAAGGTTAACATAAATCCTTGATTCTGCAAGAAATCAATGGTATAGTTCATCCTTCGACTCTGCTCAGGATGAATACTGAGCGTAGTCGAATGTGTTCGTATTAATTCAGGATGCGTATGAATTCTTTGGATTCCATACGATGCAGGGTAGAAGGAGATTCCTATGAAATCTAAACGGTGTTTTGTAATCAATTTGAGTTTTGTGTTACTGGTAGGCGCGGTTGTTGTCCAGTCGACTATTGCGAAGGAGGAGACCGAACGCCTGATCAAAAAGCTGGGAGCCAAGAGTGGAATCTGCGTCGTTCTCGGCGATCCGAGTTGTGAGCTGGCAATAGAGTTGGCTCGCGAAAGCGACCTGCTGGTCTATGTGCAGCTACCCGGCTCCGAAGACGTTGACCGTGCCCGCCGGACGGTTGAAGCAGCCGGCCTCGATGCGACCCGTCTGCAAATCGACCAGGGGGATTTGAGCCATCTTCACTTGGCCCACAACATCGCGGACGCCTTCATCGCAGTGGGCCCTGCAAGCAAGCTGTCCGAAGCAGAGGCATTTCGCGTCCTGCGACCTCAGGGTCGTGCGCTGCTTGGGCAGCGAGAGCTGGTCAAGCCCATCCCCGACGGCATGGACGATTGGAGCCATCCTTATCATGGTCCGGACAACAACCCGCTCTCAGAGGATCGCCTCATCCGCGCGCCATACATGACGCAGTTCCTCGCTGACCCTCGCTATGGTCCTGCCCCGCAGTTGGCCGTTGCCGCTGGTGGCCGTGTGTTCAAGGCCTTCGGGCATGTTGCCTGGCACAAGCGCGAGGAGCCCCTCCTGAACACGCTGGTGGCGTTCAATGGGTTCAACGGCACGATGCTCTGGAAACAACCGCTGCCGGAGGGCCTCATGGTCCACCGTAATACGATGATCGCCACGACGGACACGCTCTTCCTGGGTGACGACAAGTCCTGCAAACTTATCGATGCCGCGACGGGCCAAAGGAAAGGCCAGATCATTCCGCCGGTGGACGTGGCGGGAGGAACGTTTTGGAAATGGATGGCGCGGGAAGCCTGCCCCGAGCGAAGTCGAGGGGACAGCGTCCTCTACGCTCTTCTTGGAGAAGCGGAGCAGGTGGATGCAACGATGCGGTGGAAACGCCAGGCCCACGGCTGGCCCTGGACCGGCATCTCAAAGGGCTACAACCAGCCCGAGCAGCCCTGGGGGTTCGGCCGTAACCTGCTGGCCATCGATCCTAAGACCAGGACCGTCTTGTGGCACTATCATGAAGACGAGCCGATGGACGGCCGTGCCGTCTGCATGAAGAACGGGCGAATTTTTGCCTTCCGGTTCGGGAC
>CAZLIO010000068.1:6503-11065 GCA_964559025.1 uncultured Pirellulales bacterium
ATCAGTGGTCCCTGGGGGAACAACCTCAGCAAAAAGTTCGACCCACTGACCGGAGAGGTCCTGGCGGAGCTGCCCACCGGTCGCCGAGCCTGTACCCGCCCCACGGGCACTTCTGACAGTATCTTGTTCCGGGCCATGGGCGGCTCAGTTCGTTTCGATCTGGCCAGTTCCCGTCCGCGATGGTTATCTCCCATGCGTCCTGCTTGTCATGACGGGGTGACGATAGCCAACGGTTTGCTCTACTGGTTGCCCTTTGTCTGTGACTGCCAGCTTACGCTGAGTGGCCTGACTTGCGTTGGTCCGGCTGGTAACTTCGACTTCACGCCGGACAGCACGCGGCGGAATCGGCTCGAAAAGGGACCCGTTGGGACTGCTCCGGTTGAGATGCTGACTGCATCCGGCGCCGACTGGCCCACCTTCAGAGCAAACAACCAAAGAAACACTACAACCAAGGCGATTGTCCCTGAGACCAGCCGCCTGCTTTGGCGAACGAAGCCGTCCTCTCTGGCAGGTGTCCGGCCCACAGCCCCCGTGGCCGTCGGAAATCTTGTCCTGCTGGCCGGCTCGGACGGAGTTGTCCGGGCCCTGGACGGTGACACCGGACGCGAGCAATGGAAAGCCTACACCGGCGGCGAGGTCCGAATCCCGCCGACCATCTGGAAGGGCCGGGCCCTCGTCGGTTCGGGTGACGGTTGGGTGTACGCCTTTGAAGCCGCTACGGGCCGGTTGCTCTGGCGCTTCCGGGCCGCGCCGGCCGAACGCAAGATCCCGGTCTATGGCAAACTGCTCTCCACTTGGCCCGCGGCAAGCGGCGTACTTGTGGAAGACGGAACCGCCTATGTCGCAGCCGGTCTTGTGAACTACGACGGGACCTACGTGTATGCGCTTGATCCGGCTACCGGAAACGTCCGATGGTGCAACGACACATCCGGACATTTGGATCCGCAGGCTAACACCGGCGTTAGCGTGCAGGGGCACCTGTTGCTCCACAAAGACAAGCTCTATCTTGCCGGCGGGAACGCCGTTTCACCTGCCGTTTACGATATACTTGACGGAAAGTGTCTCAACGACCCGGCGTCTCTGGCCCGCTGTGAATCAACAAGTCCGCGTGGTTGGGAGCTTTTCCTCATCGGCAATCGAGTGATCGCCTGTGGGTGTCCCTTCTACTCCCGTCCGGATATCCCCGTGTACGACCACACAGTCACCAAGAAGCTGCTGCATGCGTCAACCGGAAAACGCGACATTATCTGGATAGATAATAGCAAGCTGCTATGCTACGAGCCGCTCGAAAAGGACGCGTTGAGCCGATGCGTGACGGACGAAAAAATCCCAAAGCATATTATACAGGCATGGGGCCAATTCAAGGCCTCCAAGAAACCTTTATGGCAGCATGACTGTCCTGGCAGCATTGCTGTTGCGGTAACGAAAAACGCCGTCGTGATAGCTGACGCATCACAAGTCACCGCACTGGAGCTCCGCAGCGGCAAACGGCTCTGGAGTCAAACACTCCCGTCTGCTCCCGTGCCATGGGGCATGGCTGTGAACGGCACGGGCCGCGTGATCCTGACTCTTGTTGATGGTCAGGTGCTCTGCATTGGCAGGCGGTTGGAACGGGTCGTAATGCACCGTTCTGTCCAAACAGGTCACCATGACCAGCGCCCGGACGTGTCGGGTTCTGTGGAGTCGATTTCGTTATGATGTGGAAACAAGACTCTCACCACAAGTCCTTATAGTTATACGCAGTATCCCTTGCGGGAGAGGTAACAGTGTACGTTCCGACAGTTCCAATTATGTTAAGGAGGTTCGCCCGTCGGCCTTACCTGCCGGGCTGTGGCTCTTGCACGGCTGGGTGGATCGTCGTCTTCATCATTGCATCACTATGTCTTAAACCATTCGAGCCTATTGTGAAGGCTAAGCCGCCGCGCGTCCTACCGCCTGGCGATATCCCGGCCGATACGCGCCTAAATCCGTTGAGGGGCGAAAGGGGTGACTTTTCGTTTGTCCCGGCTAAGTCGCCGGAAGAGTGGAAGCAGCGCGTCGAGCACACCCGGCGGATATTGCGCGTGACGTTAGGCCTATGGCCGATGCCGACAAAGTCACCGCTGAATCCGGTCATTCACGGCAAAATCGACCAGGGTGATTACACAGTCGAAAAAGTTTATTTCGAGAGCATCCCCGGCTTCTACGTTACCGGCAATCTCTATCGTCCCAAAGATGGAACAGCAAAACGACCGGGAGTATTGAGTCCTCATGGTCATTTTCCGGGCGGGCGTTTTCAGGACGTAGGGCGTAATGCAGCTCGTCGGCAGATTGTTCAAGGCGCCGAGCGGTTTGAAGAAGGCGGACGCAGCTTCATGCAGTCGCGTTGTGTACAGCTCGCACGCATGGGCTGTGTTGTGTTTCACTATGACATGATCGGCTACGGCGACAGCGTGCAGATACCACTAAATGTCGCTCATCGGTTTTCGCAGCTTCGGGTGAAGTTCAAAGAACCGCCTGCCCGCGGTCTTTATAGCGCCTCGGCCGAGCTGCACCTGCAAAATCCAATGGGACTGCATACATACAATTCCATCCGCGCCCTCGATTTTCTGGCCAGTCTGCCGGACGTCGATCCCCAGCGTATCGCGGTGACCGGCGGCAGCGGTGGAGGAACCCAGACGTTCATGCTGTGTGCCGTGGACGACCGGCCGCTCGTCTCCGTGCCTGTAGTGATTGTCTCTACCACTCGACAGGGCGGATGCACATGTGAAAACATAAGTGGACTTCGCATCGGTACCTACAACCTCGAATTCACCGCGCTGCACGCACCCAGGCCGCTGCTCTTGATCTCGGCTGATGATGATACACGAACCATGCCGGAGCGGGGATTTCCTGAGCTGAAGCAGCATTATAGTGTGCTCGGAGTAGAGCAGAACGTTTCGCACGTTGCCCTCTTGCAGTTTCCACACAACTATAACTATGTCAGCCGGGCGGCCATGTACCACTATCTCAATCGGCATCTCGACCTCGGGTTTGGGGAGCCGATTCTCGAACGCCCGTACAAGCGGCTTCAGCGAGAGGAACTATCGGTGTGGGACGTTCAACATCCTCGACCCGAGGCTGGCCCCGACTTTGAGCACAAGCTTCTCGAATGGCTGACCGACGACGCCGAGAGGCAAATCACTGCTTTGGCTCATCGAAATGGTAAGTCTCTCGAGCGTTATCGTAAAGTCGTCGGCGGGGCGTGGGACGTCTTGCTGCGAAAGCTGCCGAACGACCCGGAGCTCGGTTTCGAACCAACGCAATCAGCAGACCGAGGCAAGTATCGAGAAACACTTGGACTCCTGCGTTATCGTTCTATTGAGAATCACCAGGTTGAATTGCCAATGGTTCTCCTTGCGCCAAACAAGGCCCTGCCGCGGACCGTGATTTGGATCGACGAACAGGGGAAATCCGGACTTTATTTGAACGACGGCTCGCTAAAGGCGCCGATTCGAAGCCTGCTTAATTCCGGCGTAACCGTGATTGGCGTTGACTTGCTATACCAGGGCGAGTTCCTGGCAGAAGGACGACCGGGCAAACGGCAGCGTTGGCTGCCCGGTGAAGAGGCATTTGCCGGCTGGACGTACTGTTACAACCTGCCGGTGTTTGCTCGCCGTGTACACGACATCCTGGCAGTGATCGCGCTCGTGAAGCGTGACGATGTGAAACAGCATGAGATCGACGTGGTTGGCCCGAACGGTGCCGGGCCGCTTGTGGCCGCCGCAGTCGCACAGGCACAAGGGACCGTCACGCGCGCGGCGATTAACACAGAGGGATTTCGCTTCGCCGATTTGAAGGATGTTTACGATGTCAATTTCATGCCGGGCGCGGCCAAGTATGACGACCTGCCTGGACTGCTGGCGCTCTCGGCACCCACGCGACTGTGGCTCGCGGGAGAAGGCAAAGAAGCCCCGCCAATTGTTAATACTGCCTTCATTGCCGCCGGCGGGCTTGAAAACTTGACGACGTTCTCAGGCGAATCGCAGGATGTTGCAAAGGCCGCCGTGGAGTGGTTGCTCAGCCGGTAGTATTCTGTAACATCTAATTTGATGGGTGGCAGCCTCAAGCGAGTCCCGCACCAATTAGGCGTGAGCCTAAGCTCAATTGGTGCGGGACGAGCTTGGGGATGGCGCCGAATAACTACCAGTAACCATTACGAATTTACCGTGTTACAGACCAGTAGCCTCGTACAGGCTGGCGTATTGTTTCGATTCACGAGATCGCGGGTACGATGGTCCGTGGGCTTCTTCCAGAGCTAAACCAAGCGACCGGACGAATATGTTTGACCCCGACCGTCGCTGGTGCTAAAATGTAGCGTGTTGCGCGAACGACGCGACATGGTATTCCGTGTCAGGTCACACAAGATGGCAGCTTCATGGTCCGTTGACGTGCTCGCAAACGACGCCGGCTAATATGAATCAGGAAACAAAAGGCTACTGCAAAATTGAGGTTAGGCATATATTATTTAAGAAAATCTGTTTTTTTGATTTTCTTAAATAATCAGCTAACTTTTTATTAGACAATAATTTACTGTTCGAAAA
>CAZLIO010000069.1:0-10972 GCA_964559025.1 uncultured Pirellulales bacterium
CTTCGCTCCAGTATCGAGCCCGCCATCGGCGGACTTCCGTTTCACTCCAGTATCGGGCCCGCCATAGTTGGACTTCCGTTTCGCTCCAGTATCGAGCCCGCCATAGTTGGACTTCCGCTTCGCTCCAGTATCGAGCCCGCCATAGTTGGACTTCCGCTTCGCTCCAGCATCGGGCTAATCTTTGTCATTGTCCGTCGAGACGTACTCTCGCTGCCCCTCACTTATATAAGCCGGCTCCGACGAGCTCTCGCTTTCCGATTCCTCCGGCTGATTCTCCGCCTCCATCCGCTCACGGATACGCTCATACTCCTCCAACGTCATCGTAATTTCACGTGCCTGGCTGCCCTTATACTCGCCGAGTATTCCCGCCCCGGCCATCATCTCGATTATGCGCGAAGCCCTGGCATAGCCGACACTCAATCTTCGCTGAAGCAGCGACACACTTCCACGCCCTGTCTCCAGAATAATCCGAACCGCATCGTCGAACAGCTCATCCCTGACCATCTCAGATGTATCGAGTTTCTTGAGCCGGGTCAGCTCAGGATGGAATTGCGGCTCGGCAACATCCTTGAGATGCTTGACAATTCGCTTTATCTCCATCTCATCGACGAAAGTTCCCTGAGCGCGTATCAGGTCACTCGTACCGGGTTTCAAAAACAGCATATCGCCCTCGCCAAGCAGTGTTTCCGCCCCGTTCTGGTCGAGGATAATTCGGCTGTCCATCCTCGCTGCAACCCGGAAGCCAACCCTGGTCGGCATATTCGACTTTATCAGTCCGGTAACAACCGTCGCCTGGGGACGCTGGGTAGCCAAAACAATATGAATACCAACCGCCCGGCTCTTCTGTGCAAGGCGAACAATATAAGCTTCTATCTCTTTAGGTGCCGTCATCATCAAATCTGCAAGCTCATCGATTACTATCACAATATACTGTATTCTCTTTGGAATCTTTGTTTCTTCCTCGGCACTGCTCGGATTAAACCGCTTAACAATTTCCTCGGCACCGAGCCTGTTATACTCAGTAACATTCTTGACCTTCGCCTCAGCCAGCAGAGCATATCGCTCATCCATCTTCACGGTGGCCCATTCAAGTATCTGAACGGCCGTTTGGGTCTCGGTAACTATCGGGCACATCAGGTGCGGGATAGTATTAAACGCCGTCATCTCGACCATCTTAGGGTCAATCAAAATCATCTTTACTTCGTCAGGCCTTTTCGTAAGCAATATGCCTGTTATAATACTGTTTATACACACACTTTTGCCTGAGCCGGTCGTGCCGGCGATAAGCAAATGCGGCATCTTGGTAAGGTCCGAAACAAGTGCTTCTCCGGAAGAATCCTTGCCTAAAAACAGCGGTATCTGCATCTTATGCGGCCTGCTGCCCGCTAATTCCATCATACTCTTCATACGCACTTTTTCTTTCTCGCTGTTTGGCACCTCAATGCCTATCGTATGCTTACCCGGCAGGGGGGCCACGACCCGAACCGCCCCGACACCCAGCGCACGAGCCATATCGTTTGCCAGCGCCGATATCTGGCTGACCTTCACGCCGGCCGCAAGCTCCAGCTCAAACATTGTTATGACCGGGCCTGTCTCGGCCGCTACCACCCGCGCATTGATATTAAACTCCGACAGCAGCCTCTCCAAAGCCATCGCCTTGGCCTTGACGACCTTCTCCTGCACTGCAGCAAAAGTATACTCCGGCTCAGCCAACAACTCCAATGGCGGCAGCTCATAATCTTTGTAGGACCGTTGGAGCACTGAACTTTTGGATACAGGGGGACTCGGAGGGCTCGGTTTTTCACGGTCTAATCTTTTCACTCCCGACCTGTCGGGATTCTCTAAAGGTCTAATCGTGCCAACGTTTGGCAGTCTCGGTGTTTTACTGCTGAGAGTTAATGGCTTTTGCCTGACACTTAGTTTCTGCCATATATCGTTCAGCCCTTGTCCGACAATGGCGGATTTTTTTGCAGCCGACCACGCCGGTACAACAGCGCCAAATGCCCTTTTGACCCCAAAATCAAACCATCCCAATAACTTCAAAATAAAATTATCCGCTAATAGAAGAAACCCAACTACCCAGATAGCTGCCACTAATATGAACGTTCCCACCGATGCAAAATGGCTTCGCAGAAACTGTGCCGCCCCGATGCCCAACACCCCGCCTGAACCCATAGGGAAGCCAAAGAACCGATAAGGCCATAAGCACTGGAAAGTCATCGAAGCCGCCACCGTCATCAGTCCTAATCCGATTGCCCGCAAAATCGGTTGACCTGTCGGTTTATGTGCAAGCCTGGCAACCAGAAAACTAATTCCCGACACTAATATCACGAACACCCCAGGCCCAATATAATACAGCAAATAGTACGCACAGAATGCTCCTGCTGAGCCGCACCAGTTAGCAGGGGGGCTGTTATGAGGATATACAAACCTGCTCGGCCAATCGCCGATATCAAAACTAAGGCAACTGCACAAAACAACTAAGCACGCACCTATTCCCAAGCACATCATCGCTGTTCTGGCCCCGGAATGTGTTGTTTGGCCTTCTGAGGCTCTCTTATATGATTTCTTCTTTTTCACAACTATTGTTCTTTGTCGAGTCCGATAAAAAAAGTATACCTTGCGCACTTAAAGCCGCCGTCCGACATTGGACGTAATTTATATCGGCAGCCCTTCGGCCTTTTCTGCACAATTACCCCGGCTCCAAAGACGTAATAATGGGTGCTTTTGCCCCCGATATTCGTTATTCAATAAAGAGCGGCCTTATATGCCGTTCGTAGATGTTCTCTGTTACGTTTTCTGCGATGATATTTTCATATTTCTTAAGCGCATCCGAAAAGCGTGTTCCCATCTCAGCGGCAATCTTGTACGCAATGTGAAGAAGCTGCCGGAAGTTGAGATTGTAATGCTCACAGGATTGGTCATGTCGCAGTGCCGAGGCAAATCTTTCGCCATCCCATTTGTCAACCTCTTGCGCAGTCGGCAGTTTTTCTCTGTCGATATCAATAACTGTCTCATACGGCCCACAAAGCTCATCCATCCGCGATAGCGCCCCGGCGTACACCTCTTTTGCGATTGATAGGCCGTCACCACCGGCCATCGCCAGGCCGATTAACTCTTCCAGCCATGTTGTGCCCGCTGTCTTAATATGCAGCCCGGCATCGAATTTCTTCAGCGCCTTGGCTATTGGCCCATAAATCGAGAACTTGTCAGAAGCCGAGTGAATGCTAAGTTTGAGGTTTTCAGGCAGGCCGAATTCTTTGACCGCAAAAGCAACCACCGCCAGGTCCTGTTCAAACTCTTTTGCAAAACCTCTCACGTTACCGACGTAATCTACCCCCTTGTTGAATCGGCCTGTGAATTTTGGCGCAACCGTCTGGGCCGGTATCCCTTCATCTGCGATAGCCGCTAAGATAAAGAACATCTCAACCGGCGTTTGTGGCTGGTCGGTCTCATCCATCGAGACTTCTGTAATAAAGTCCGGCCGGAGGCCGGTTCGATCGGAACCCGGCTTCGCCGGGGCGCCTTTAACTGCTACGATATGACGATAAATCTTACCTGCTTGCTTAACCGCCAATATAAACTTATCTGCTATTGTTTTGATTTGTTCTTCACTAATATTAAAAGTCTCATCAATACCGTCAATTGCAAGCGAACCGATATATTTTTTGTACTTTTGAACAAAAGAATTCACATCCCCCGCTGCTTCGTTTTTGCGAAGCAAAACGGCGGGGGCCTTACCGATGTAATCGGCAACGTCAAGCGTGAAAAAATCGCTCGACTCGATGAATCCATCAACATTGTTCAACCCGATGTGGTCGGCATCCACGAAATACGGCCCGTCCCAGCCATAGGCTCTTACCGCATCATCGGCCTCTTTGCGCGTATCCGCCGGGCTGGTTCCTATGATAGTATGCTCCCTGTGGGATTTGTTCCAAACAGGTGTAATGTCAAGGCCCTGTTCTTTCGCCTTTATCAAAGCGGCTAATTGCGGCTTACCTTGATGGCAGAACCTGTCACCAATTCCAAAAGAATACTTGCCTAAAATCATAAATCAGCTCTCCGTCATTCAATCAATGCTCAGACACTCAGTTGTCATTGTTGCGAATAAAAACCTTTTTGACATCGGTCATATGAACTATCGAATTGGTCGCCGGCGAGAATGGACCATCCAGGCCGTCGATTAACGCATCTTCAACATCTTTTAGGACAACTCCGTGACGCTGGTCACTCTTTGCCAATTGAAGCTGCACATTGAGCAGCTTTAAGCCCTTAAGATGACGGCAATAAAGCCCGTAAGCCGGCAGTGTTCCGAACATCGAGTACTCCGGATATGCTTCTGGCTTCTCAGGGACAGCCCGGCCGGCGTCCTCCTTGGTTCCACCACCGGCGAACGAAAGCCGAATGTTACTGAAAGTGACGTTCTCTATCTTTGCCTCCGGCAGCCCGGAAATCGCACAGCCGGTTGCATTGGCACCGGTCGCTTCGATATTGCTTATCGTAATGTTTCGCATTATGCCGATGCCTGGCTTGGCCATATCTTTTTTGAAAGGCCTAGCGCGATTGCCTAACCGCAAAAAGATTGGCGCTCCGATTTTGTTCATTGTTATGTTCGAGACAACGACGCCGTCCATCGTGCCGCCGTCCACTATTTCCAGTGCCACACCAGCCAAACGGGTATCATAAATCGAACAGCCGGTAATTACGATATTCTCAAAACCACCATTGGATTCCGTGCCCATCTTCAGCGCGTTACACCGGGTACTCAAAACGCAGTTACTGACCGTTACATTTCTGCACGTCCGCGCTGATGTGCTCTTGAGCACGATGGCATCATCTCCTGAACGGATATTGCAGTCTGAAATGATGACCCTCTCGCAGGAGTCGATATTGATACCGTCGTTGTTGGCGTTGACAACACTTCTGACGGTGATTCCCCTGATGTGCACGTCGTCACAGGCTAAATAATGCTGCACCCACATCGGCGAGTTCCTGATGGTTACATCCTTTACTGTGACGTTTCGACATTGAATAAATCGAATTATATAGGGGCGCACCTTATATGGCCCTTTGAACGAACGCCCCTGGCCATCGATAATGCCTCTGCCAATGATGGCGATTCGCTCCAGTTTTTCACCGTAAATCAGACTCTTGTCCGTATAGTTGTCGGTGTACGACTTAAAAGCCTGTACGGTAGGGGGGTAGTCTTTCAGGTCCGCACTGCCTAACAGCGTACAGCCGACGTCGAGCTTCAGTGTCACGCCGCTTTTCATATAGACAGTGCCGGACAGAAAAACCCCTTGCCCCAGATAAACAGTCCCGCCGCCGTCCCCCGCACATTCGTCTATTGCCCTTTGAATAGCCTTCGTGCACAGCGTTTTGCCGTCGGCCTTGGCCCCGTAGTCGCGTACGTCATAGGCCGTCTCGGCACCCAAAGCCGACCCCAACGCGAACGTCCATATAAGACCGGTTAAAATCCGGTATTTTGTCTTGTTCATTTTTTCTCCTTCCTTAATATATACCCTGCTTCCAAATTCTTACACAAGCCTTAACTCCATAAATACTGCATCCTCTATCGGATTGTATCGATATGGACTGGTCTGCTTAAATCCGACAGAAGCATACAGCGCCCTTGCCACCTTCATTGATGGAACCGTGTCTAACCGCATATAGTTATAACCAATTTTTCGTGCCTCATCAATAACAGCTTCAGCGAGCGCTCTGCCGAAGTCCAAACCGCGAAACTGTTCTCTAACGTATAGTCTTTTCATCTCGCATACGCCATCACTTAACATTCTTAGTCCGACACACCCAACAGGTTGTCCTTTATATGTAGCGAGCAAAAGGCATCCCGCCGGCTGGATATAATCGCCCGGAAGATTAGCTAATTCTTCATCGAAATTCTGAAAGCTTAAATCAAAGCCCAAAGAATCCGCATATTCGACAAAAAGTTTTTTAGCAGTCTCAAAATCTTCGTCTGTTTTTGCTGGAAAAATTTTCAGCATTTTGAATTTCTTAACTTTTTTGTTCAGGTGAAATATATTTTTGTGTCCATGGACATACATTGATACAAATGCCGCAAATTGCTACCCTCCCTATAGTTGATTGTATCCCGACCTTTTTCGATAGTTTTATCGCAGTTTCACAACAGACAAATGCATCATATATTGAGTCGCGTGGGGCTCCCAACTGCCAGTTGTTTCCTTTAATTGCATTAGCCGGACAATGATCAACGCAGTGGTGGCAATCACCACACATTGACTGTTCTACGGGATCCGCTATATCCAGGTCTGCATTGGTAAGCACGCTTGCCAGACGAATAGCTGCGCCGTATCTTTTTGTTATGAGTAATGCCGATTTTCCTATCCAGCCGAGGGCGGCCTTTGTAGCGATGGTTTTGTGCGGCAGGGGTGCGTCGAGGCTTGTGAGATCAATTTTTTCTATAGTAGGCTCGAGCGCGACAGCTTTATATCCTTGTGATATGAGGATATCCACGGTATGGTCGCACAAGTCAGCCAGTAAGTTATTGGCCCTGTTATACTCTTTGTAGTACCTTTTTGTTGGGCCTTTCGAAATCTCACAAATGACTGACGGATTGAGGGCAACGGCTATAGATACTGCTTTTTCTAAGCTTGCCACTGCCTCAAAAAGAACATCACTTACATCCGCATACCCAACTAAGCAAGCACCTTTTTCTAAAAGGGATTCTCTTAATTTTGTACTCAAATGCCTCATTTGTTTCTTTCTTCAATATTATAGCCAGCAGCACAGAAAAGGCAATTTGCCTGCCGTTCTATTCATTCATCATTTCTTCAAGAATTTCAACTGCATCCTGCACCATTCTGGGGCATATCATGGAAAACAGGCCTTTGTCTTGTGCTTCTTTCATACCCTCCGGTGTAGTTAAATCACAGCCAAGCAGTTCCCTGCAAGTGACAGAGTCGTTCCGGGCTTTGAATCGCTTGATGTATTCTTCGACTTTTTTGTACGTATTCGCTTTTCCTTCCTTATCTTCGGCGGTGGTATTTCCATATTTCAATCCGAGAACCATAAAGGCTCCGCTAACCGCCCCGCAGGTACTTCCCATACGCATTCCGCCGCCGAATCCTGTTGCCACTTTAAACGCCTTCTCACAATCAAGACCAAACTGTTTACTATAACTGCCCAATACCGCCTGAGAGCAATTAAAACCCTTCCCGAATCTCTCGACCGCCTGTTCAGATTTCGCACTCATCAAGCTGCTCCAAATGTTTTCTATGCTCTTTTTCTATTGGTTTAAACTCAAACATCTTCGGCCAGGATTATTTTCACTACTTCTGTAAGCGCTCGACCTATATGTTTATGTTTGTCGCCAGCCGGTATAAACAGACCATCACCCGAATTGAACACAACTACTTTCCCATCGAAGTCTATTTCCATTTGCCCTTCGAGAATATAACCAATATGTCCCTTAGTGCACCAATCAGGTTCGACAAACTCTCTTGCGAACTCCACTAAGCGTAGCTTTCTTCCGTTTCGTTCATAAGCCTTGACTTTAGCACCAACCGCCGCTCTCTCCCACGGCATCGATTCGAAATCTATCTTATATTGTTCCATCTTGAATTCTCCTTGCTGTTCTAACTGCGCTTCAAGTTAATTCTCCCTTGGCAACCATTATGACCTTTCCACCAACAGATACATCTATTTGTCCTTGATTTTGTTCTGCTTTTAGAAAAAGCAGTGAAGGTCTGCCGATTTCATAACCCTGTTCGATTCGAATATCAATTTCGTCGCTTCCAAAATAACGGTGTTTCACTAAATATCCGGCCAGGCAGCCATTTCCACTTCCGGTTGCAGGATCCTCCGGTATACCGTAATAGTCGCAAAACACCCTTACATTTTAATCCCTATCCCGCTCGTAAGTCTGAGGGCAAAAAATCAGGAACATCTTGGCTTGCGTATCTTCAATCAGCTTTAACGGCTCATCTTTATTTATCCTTGCCCTTTTTACGGCATCCAGAGTTCTAAGCGGAACTATTATGAAAGGCAAGCCGGTAGATACCTCCTGTACCGGGAATCTTTCATTGATGTCCTCTCTCTCAATCGTCAAAACCCGCACAATATCGTCTGCATCAAAAACCTTACCGAAAACCGGAGCCATCTGTTTCATCCAAAGGATATCTTCACCTTCGCGAGTGTTCTGGAAAAACATCCAAAATGTAAAATGTGAGATTTTTCATTTGGCTTCTCCAAATCCGATGCTATTTGTTGTAAACACTTTCCATCACCTTAAGGGCAAACCCCGCCGATACGGTTGCCGGGGTGCCGGGCATTTCCCTTTTTGACCTGCAACCTTTCCAGCCCCAAAAATCAATCCGCCCCATACAAGAGAAACTACGGTTACCTTTACGGCTATGATCCTGATACTCATTTCTGTCCGCCCTCAGCACCCGGTCATATATCTCCTATCCGCTCGCGATCATGTACACTACCACCACAATCGCTACTACAAAAGCCCAACCCACCAAGAAACCCAAGACCGATGTCCGTGACGGAACCGAGAGCTCTATATTGCTGTTTGGGAAAATATTGCGCCTTTCGGGTACAACTGCCCCCTCCGGTAAAGTACACGGATTATCTACTTGTTCCCCCAGCGTAACCGGTGTCCGAACAAGCGCATAGAAGTTCTCGATTTTCTCCCTGTCCACCGGCCGCGTCACCAAGCTAACAATAATCCCGCTTATCAACCCGGTACCAAGATACAAAATCATCTGCCACGGGAGATAAAGCTTTCCCTCCCACAGCATAAACCCCGGCAGCACGTCCGCAAATCGCGCACTGAAATCCCATACCATTCGCTCGCCGATTGTAATTGTGCTCGTGAACAACATTACCACAAAGCTCACTAATGTTGCAGCCCACGCACCGGCCACCGTCGTCCGCCGCCAGAACAGTCCCAGCCAAAACGCAAGACCCATCATCGCAGATATTTTCCAGAATATCTCAAGACCCGCCACCACCCCCGGCAGCCAAAATGCAAACACAACCCCACCGGAAACAACTGCAACAGACGCCATCCGACCAACGGTGATATAGTGACTTTGCCCGCGTCCGGGCACGAGAGGTCTGTAAATATTCTCTGTGAACAAAGCCGACGACGCTATCATAAACGCATCGCACGAGCTCATAACCGACGCCAGGAGCGCCGCCAAAAATACCCCAAGTACCCCCGGCAGTATCTTCGGCAAAAAGTCACCCGCCACGGCCCCAAATACCTTGTCCGGCTCGACCTCCACGCCTTTGCTGCCGAAATAAACAATCGCAGCAACACCTGTAAGACACCAAGGAATCGTGCAGATACGCTTGATAATATTTCCGAACATCCATCCGAATCTCCCCTCCATCTCCGTTTTACCGGCAGCGCAGTTGCTCATCGTGTGCGGCTGTGTCACAATACCAACCAGAGCGTTAAACGCAATTACCGTAATATAGAAAAAGCCTATCTCCGCAGGCGCCACCAAATAAAGTTTCTGCGGATCCGTTATCGCCTGGCGAATCCCATCCATCCCCCCGACGGCATTCATAACGAGCGGAAGCAGAATAAACGAAAAGATTATCGTCAAAATACCCTGAATGAAATCCGTGATAATCGCCGCGGCAAGACCCCCGGCCACACCATATAACACAAAAACCACAGTCATCACCGCAATCGCCGTGTTCGCCGACAAAAGTCCCTGCGTGCTGGCCGATATAACCTCGCTCGAGCCGCGGAGCATCAAACCGATATTCACCGAAAGATTCAGCATCCCGATAACCGCGTAAAGCATTGCGACGCTCCGGCTGTACCGGGCCTCAAAAACATCGCCGGTTGTTATCGCACGAAACCGTCTCATCACCGGGGCTATCAGCCAGTAAAAAGGTGTGCAGGGAAGCCAAAGCCACTGATACCATATCCCGGAAAGTCCGCTCGTATAGCTTTTTGAAGCGACTCCCACAGCCTGGTCCGAATGAGTACCCGCTCCGAACCCGAACATCACCATCATTGCCTTGCCGAACCGCCGGGGCATAAAGAAATCGGCGGACTTTTTTATCTTCCTCGCCGTCCATACACCAATCGCCGCCATACCAACCAAATACAAGGCCAATATAAAAATGTCCGCAATGTGCAATCCCATCTTCGGCATCAATTACCTCCTATTGATTTTCAGCATTTTTTCCCAACGGTCTATTGGAAATCGACTGTACAAGCTGGAAATCCACCATCCACGGCAGACAGACTTCAAACAAAGGAAAATAGTAAATAGAAAATAGAAAATAGTAAATTAAAAAACCCCGCAGCGCATCCTTTCGCTACGGGGCAATGAAAAAGACCGTATTTCCTGTCCCATACCTCTTAGATATAAGCTAATGCTCAATAGATACCCCGGAGGGTCCCAACATACACCATTACTACCTGGTGTTGAGCCCTGCCATTATCCTTTCTCTTCTTTGCGTGACTCTTCGGCTATCTTGTCCAGCTTCTTCGTGCGCTTCTCGGTCTTATGCGGTATTCTTACTTCCACTCCGAGCCGGCCTAATTCACCGGCCACCTCCGGCTGGAGAGGATCGAGCTGAAAACTACGCTTCAAATATTCCTCCGCCCGGACCTTATCGTTCTTGCTCAAATAATAGTAGCCGAGCTGCCTATGAACCCTGGCGGAATTCGGCGCCAAATGAAGCGCCTGCTGATAGCAATCAAACGCATACTCATCAAGAAGCTGCTTCTGAAACGCAAATCCAAGTCGAAATGACCCGCTCGCTGAACCAACAACCTGGTTCATATAAATATCGGCATAAGTTTTAGCCTTGGCAGTATCCCCACTATCGAAAAATAACTTTACCATTGCCGCTTGAGCCTCCCTGTGAGTAGGGTCAAAGCTTAAGGCTACATTATAATGACGCTCTGCTTTTAGCCACGACCTCTCGGCATGATACAATTGACCTAATTCGAAAT
>CAZLIO010000070.1:0-10944 GCA_964559025.1 uncultured Pirellulales bacterium
CTCTTGTACCTCATCAGATTGGGACTTGGATGTTCAATCTATCTGACAGGTTAATATTGAACAAATTAATCAGTACATCAGAAGTAGGACTTTATTCTGTTGGTAATAGAGTAAGTACATTAATGCATATGGTTGCAATGTCAATAAATTTCGCATGGAGCCCTTTTTTCTTTTCTATAATGAAAGGAGACAAGGAAGCGGCAAAAAAAAAGATCACCAGACTTATTACTTATTGGATAATGGTTATGTGTTTTACATTTTTAGTAACTGTTTTCTTCTCTAAAGAACTGATAATTATTTTTGCAGCACCAGAATATAGAACGTCTTACAGAGTTGTACCTTTGCTTGCTTTGGGGTATTTGTTCCAAGGATTCTATTTTGTGGTAGTCAATCCTTTGTTCTTGTTAGGTAATACATATCTTGTAACTATTGCTACTATAACTGGAGGTTTGCTTAATATAGGATTGAATTTTTTATTCATCCCCAAAATGAGCATGATGGGAGCGGCCTTAGCTACTGCTATTACTTATTTTTATATTTTCATATTTATTGCTTTTTTCTCTATCAGATTGTTCAAAATTCCTTATGAGCATAAGAGAATTTTTAAAATAATCATTATAACAGCACTATTCAGCTCTTTATTATTCCCTATTAACTATATTGATATCTTTTGGATTTCACTAGTTTTAAAGATTCTTTTAACAATTTTATTCTTATTAGTTTTTTATTTCATACCTTTTTTAGATGTACAAGAGAAAAGCAAAATAAAAAATATTACCTCTAAGGTTAAATTAAATTTAAATCCTTTTAAAAAATGATTTAACTTTTTTATTGTAGATTAGAGAAAAATTACGTGAATATTAAATAAGAAATGAAAGGAAGATTTTTAAATGTTAGTAGCATTAATGAAAATATATGGGAAGATTAAAAGAAAATTAAGGAGAAGTTATTATACCTTTACTGTTAGGAAGACGGCTAAGACTGTAGGAAAAGGACTAAGAGTGAATGGGAAATCTTCTGTGGGTACTAATACTATATTGGGAGATAATGTTAGTTTTAATGGAATGGTTATTAGTGGATGTGGTCAGGTTACTATAGGAGATAATTTTCATTCAGGAGAAGATTGTTTAATGATTGCTCAAATACATAATTATGATAAAGGTGAGACTATACCTTATGATGAAAAATATATACAAAAAAATATTGTAATTGGAGATAATGTTTGGATTGGAAGGAGGGTTATAATTTTAGGAGGTGTAAAAATAGGAGAAGGTGCAATAATCCAAGCGGGTAGTGTTGTAGTAGGTGATATACCAAAATATGCCATAGCAGGCGGCCACCCTGCTAGGATTTTCAAGTATAGGGATATAAAACATTATAAAAAATTAAAGAAGGAAAAGAAGTTTTATTGATCTATCTTTATTTATAAAATTTAAAATTAAAAATAGGATAAGTTACTTATTATGATTTTTTTTAAATCGGATTCTAAATAAATAAGTAGTAGCAAAAAGTAGGCCATCCCCTAAAATTGTAATTATTATAAAGACCAATGCCAAAGTTAAAGCTCTAGTCTCGTAAAGATAAGGTGAGAGAAGAGTTATTAGGACAACTTCTCTGATTCCTATACCTCCCGGAGCACCTGGGGTAATAAGTCCTGCTGCCCAGGAGGTTGCATAAGAACCAATAAATATTAATACTGAATTAAATTCTGTAGACCATAGATAATTACTCGTATACCATAAATTTAAACCCAGGATAGTAAAGAAAACAATATAGAGAATAAATACTAAAAACAAAATAGATAATAAAATTTTTAAATTTATGGTTTTAAGATCAACTATTAAATTATTTTTAATTAGCCAATTTCTGAACCTCGGTATGAGCTTAATACAAATAAATTTAATAAGTATAAAAGTAAATACTATAATAGAAATAATTAATAAATGGTTTATGTCCAATGGTAAATTAATAATAAAAGTTATAGTAATAAGTTATAATTTTATATATATTTTTATAACGATATTATTTAATTAAAATCGGAATTGTAGAAGGCTATATAATAATGTAAAATTATTTGTTTGGTATATTTAGATAATAAAATAAATAATTTAATGATAAATCAATATGAAGATTTTATACATCTTGCCAGGTAAATATTTTATAAGTAAAGCGGGCGGCTGTATTTCTCATGTAACAGGGGTTATTGATGCTTTAAAAGAAGAAGGGCATGAAATAATTTTTTGCAGCTCTGATAAAATACCATATTATAGTTCCAGATTAGAGTATAAATTATTAAAAGTAAATCAATATAAAATTAAAAAAATAGGTAGTTTATATGAGCATTATATTGTTTACAAACAAATTAGAAATGTAATTAGAGACGTAAATCCTGATATTATTTATATTAGATGGAGACAGAATTTTTTTTGGAGCAAGTTATTTAAAGGGAGAAAATATAGGTTGATTTTTGAGTGCAACACTCCTCCTAGCATGGCTTTATTAAAAGATGACAGAGGTAATATCGTAAGAAGTCTTGTTTCAAAGTATTTAGATCGCCAGATTTGCTTAAATACTGATATCATTTCTGCGATATCAACTGAAGTAAAGAGTTTCATAATTAATAACATTTCAGCAGTTAATGAAAAAATAATAGTAAATCCAAACGGGGTAAATCCCAAGAAATTTAAATCAGAAGGTAAGAATTGTAGAGGGAAGCTTAACATATCTAAAAATGATATAGTTATCGGGTATTCAGGAAATATAGAGGACTGGCATGGCGTAGATACTTTAATCAATGCTTTTCAGCTGTTAGATAAGAATAAATATAGTAATATAAAATTATTAATAATAGGTTCGGGAGATAAATTTTATTTAGAAAAATTATATGGAATTGCCAGAAAGAAATATTCTAAAGATATAATTTTTACCGGTATTGTTCCATATAATGAAATGCCTGCGTATTTGAGAACCTGTGATATTTTAGTATCTCCACAAAAACCTTACATAGGAGGAGAACTTCATCAATCTCCAATAAAATTATATGAATATATGGCCACTGAACGTGCAATTATTGCCAGTAATATAGGCCAGATAAAGAGGGTAATTAAAAATAATTTCAATGGATTATTATTTGAGAGTGGTAATGAATATGAACTGGCAAATAATATAAAATTATTATTGGATAATGAAATTTTAAGAAATAAAATAGCAGGTAATGCCAGAATCGAAGCAGTGACCAGATATTCATGGAAGAATAATGTTAAACGTTTCTTGAATGCTGTTGAGAGAAGTTGATTGTAGATTAATCTTAATTAATTTGCTATTAAGATTTATATTTTATATGATTTAATACAAATTATTTGAAATTTTTATTTTTTATAATAAGAGGGAAATAAATGCCAAAAATTTGTGTTCTTGGATTAGGATATATAGGACTTCCAACAGCATGTATACTGGCAAATAATGGGTATGATGTTCTGGGAATAGATATTAACGAAGAAATTATTAATAAGTTAAATTCAGGCAGTATTCATATAGATGAGCCTGATCTGAAAAAAATATTTTTTAAGGCATTTTCCAATAAAAAGTTGAAAATTTCAAAACACCTTGAGAAATCAGATGTTTTTATAATCTCAGTACCTACTCCATTAGATAATAAGAAGGCTGATTTGAGTTATATAATCAATGCAGTAAATATGATAAATGATTATATTGAAAAGAAAAATCTGGTTATTCTTGAATCTACTTCCCCGCCTGGGACTACTGAAAATATAGTAGGTGAAATTATATTCAAAAACAAAGGTTTAAAAGCAGGAATTGATTACTATCTTGCTTTCTGTCCAGAAAGGGTTTTGCCCGGAAAATTGATTTATGAGTTAATTAATAATGATAGAGTTATTGGAGGAATAAACAAAGAATCTGCTGAAAGAGCTAAAAATATCTATAAGAGTTTTGCAAGAGGTAAATTTTTCCTAACTGACCTAAAAACAGCTGAATTTGTTAAACTGGCAGAAAATACATATAGAGATATTAA
Organism: uncultured Pirellulales bacterium; assembly: GCA_964559025.1. Classification (GTDB taxonomy): domain Bacteria; phylum Planctomycetota; class Phycisphaerae; order Sedimentisphaerales; family Anaerobacaceae; genus NIOZ-UU13. The sequence goes on from CAZLIO010000070.1 coordinate 4,034, forward strand.
CCTGGCTTTTTCAAATGAACTGGCATTGATATGTGATGATTATAATATTAATATTTGGGATGTAATAAAAATTGCCAATAAACATCCACGAGTAAAGATTTTAAATCCTGGTCCAGGTGTAGGTGGACACTGTATTCCAATAGATCCATGGTTTATATTGGAAAGTTCGAAATATAGGAATACACTAATTGAAAAATCAAGGGAGATTAATGAACGTATACCGTTTGCTGTTGTAGAGAAGATTTTAAGTATAATTAAAGGTATAAAAAAACCGAAGGTAACATTATTTGGTGCTACTTATAAAGAGAATGTTGATGACATTAGGGAAAGTCCAACTATAGTAATAGCGGAAGAATTATTGAAAAAAGGAATAAAAGTGTCAATTCATGATCCAGTTGCAAATAATTTTAAATATAGTTTATCTGACCTGGAAGATTCTCTAAAGGAGTCTAATTTAGTAGTATTACTGGTTGGCCATGATTCTTTTAGAGAGATAAGTTTTGATAAAATGTCAGAGTATATGAAGACAAAGAATATTTTGGACACAAGAAACTTTTACAATAAGAAAAAATCTAATAAATTTGGTTTTAACTATTTTTCAATTTGATTTATGTTTATAGCGTAAATTAATAGTAAAAACTTAATGATAAAAAAAAATAATAATAGGAAAATTAATGTACTGGTTTGTTTAGGAACCAGACCGGAAGGTATCAAGCTGGCTCCTATCATTAAATTACTTGGGAAAAAAACAGATAAGTTTGAATTTAAAGTATGTTCATCGGGTCAACATAAACAAATGCTCAAACAGGTTTTTAATTTTTTTGAGTTCAAGCCTGACTTCGATCTTAATTTAATGGCAGAAGAACAGTCACTTGGATCATTTTCCTCTAAACTTTTAAACAAAATAGATGCTGTTTTAAAACGTACTCAACCTGATATTGTGTTAATTCAAGGAGATACCACAACCGCTTTTTTAATAGCACTGGCTGCATTTTATAAAAAAATCAAGGTAGGACACGTGGAAGCTGGTCTTAGAACAGGAGATAAATTTAATCCTTTCCCTGAAGAGATAAATAGACAATTGATAACCAGAGTTACGGACATTCATTTTGCGCCTACTAAAAAGGCTTATGAAAATTTGATTGATGAAAAAATCACTAAAGAATCAATTTTTCTTACGGGAAATACAATAGTCGATGCCATTGAGTGGGGTATTGAAAAAATAAGTAAAATAAAGAATGATATAGAATTAAAATACCCGTTTAATGAGTTAAAAAAAGGAAGCAAGGTTATTTTGGTTACCATGCATAGAAGGGAATCTTTTGGAAAGGATATTGAAAGTATTTGCGATGCCTTGAGTATTATTGCAGATAAACATAAAGATATACAAATCGTCTATCCTGTTCATCTTAATCCGAATGTAAGGAAACCTGTATTTCGAGTACTGGGAGAAATAAATAATATAATATTAACCAGTCCCTTGGATTATGAATCTTTTATCTGGTTAATGAATAAATCTTATTTCATAATAACTGATTCCGGCGGAGTACAGGAAGAAGCTCCTACACTTAAAAAACCTGTATTGGTTATTAGAAAAAAGACCGAAAGAACCGAATCATTAGATTTGGGAGTTTCCAGGCTAGTAGGAACTAACGAAAAAGAAGTAATTCGCAGTGTTTCTGAATTAATAGAAAATAGTAGTTCCTATAAGAAGATGATTTCTAATATAAATCCTTATGGCGACGGAAATGCCGCAGATAAAATTTTGGATGGTGTTTATAGAAGTTTTTAATTTATAATAAATTATAATAATATAAAAAGTTATGAAACAGCTCTTTATCCAAAAAGGAAAAGCTATAATTGAAGAAGTACCGGCTCCTATTATTTCTGATGATGAGATTTTGATAAGGGTGCATTACTCCTGTATTTCCGCTGGAACTGAAATTTATAAGATCAAAGCGTCAGGAAGATCCTTATATAGAAAGATTTTAGAAAAACCTCAAAATGCCAAAAAAGTTTTAGGTAGATTAAAAAGCCACGGGATTGGAGTCACGATAATAAAAGTTAAGGGCAAGATAGAAAGTAAAAATCCTATTGGTTATTCTGCTTCTGGTATAGTTTTAAAAACCGGGAAGAATGTTAAGAGAATAAAACAGGGAGATAGAGTAGCTTGTGCAGGCGATAAAATTGCAAATCATTCAGAATTTATCTCGGTGCCTGAAAACTTGACTGTAAAAATCCCCCAAAACTTATCTTTAAAATCTTCTTCAACTGTGGCATTAGGAAGTGTAGCTCTTCAGGGAATTAGACGCTGCAATCCTAAATTAGGTGAATATGTGGCGGTAATCGGATTAGGAAATTTAGGTCAGATTGTGGTGCAGTTGCTAAATGTTAACGGGTGCAGTGTAATCGGTATAGACCTGGAAAAGAATAGGATCGATAGGGCAATTTCACTGGGTATGAGAATAGGTTTTAACCCTAAAAATGTCAATATTGTAGACGAAGTATTTAAGAGTACAAATGGTCATGGTGCGGATTCTGTAATGATCACAGCCGCCTCCGAAAGTAAAGAGGTTATTAATCAGGCTATGAAAATGTGTCGAAAAAAGGGCAAAGTGGTAGTTGTGGGAAATATTAATCTTGACCTTGACAGGGATATTTTTTACCAGAAAGAACTTGATATTTTGATATCAACTTCATATGGACCCGGTCGATATGAGGAAAGATATGAGAAAGATGGTTATGATTATCCATATTCATATGTAAGGTGGACTGAAAATAGGAATATGCAGGAGTACCTGCAGTTATTGTCTAAAAATAAAATCAATATCGAACCACTTATCGATAAAATCTACAAGCTGGAAGAGTCACCTGAAGCATATGATTTATTGAAATCTAAACAAAAGAAACCTATGATTGTCCTTCTTGAGTATAATAAAGAATCAAAACCTGATAGAAAAATAATAATAGGTAAATCAATAATCAAGCATGATAGAATAAATGTTGGAATAATAGGAGCTGGTAGTTTTGTACAGGATAGACATTTACCCAATCTGATAAGACTTAAGAATATTTATAATTTAAAAGCGGTATGCTGCAAAACCGGAGGTAATGCTAGAAGTATAGCCGAACTATATAATGCCAGTTATGCTACAACTGATTACAAGGAAATATTGGCTGATGATAGTGTAGATATGGTTTTTATTACCACAAGGCATAAACTGCATGCAGCGATGGCAGTTGATGCTGCGAAAGCCGGGAAAGCGGTCTTTATGGAAAAGCCGATGGCTTTAAATGAGAAAGAGTTAAATAAACTTGTGAATATACTAAAAAAGACAGGGATCCCTTTCTTTGTTGGCTTTAATAGAAGGTTTTCTCCATTTTCAAAGAAAATAAAAGAGTTAATTGCTGATAGATTAAATCCAATGATAATAGACTATAGAATTAACGCAGGTTTTATTCCATTAGATAATTGGGTTCATTCGGAAGGGGGAGGAAGAAATATTGGAGAGGCATGTCATATTTATGATTTATTTAATTTTTTAACTGATAGTAAAATGAGTTCTATAAAGGCACATAGCATAAGTCCGAAAACTGAACAGTATGGTTCCAGCGATAATTTTACTGCCTCTATAAAATATAATGATGGTTCTATTTGTAATCTTATTTATACAGCACTGGGGTCGAGCGAAATTGCTAAAGAAAAAATGGACATCTATGTGGATGGTATAATAATAAGTTTAAACGATTTTAAAAAATTAAAGATTTTTGGCAGAAATATTAATGGAATGAAAAGTAAGATACAAAACAAAGGATTATTTGAGGAATTATATGAATTTGGTATGGGTCTAAGGAAAGGGAAAAGCTATATAATTCCATTATGGCAACTGATTCAAGCTACAGAAATTAGTTTTGAAGTTGAAAAGCAAATTAATTATTGAGATTAAATTTTAAACTAAAATAAAAGGATTTACATTTATGGTTAAAAAAGCGATTATACTAGCAGCTGGTCGAGGTAGTAGATTGAGACCATTAACAGATAAAGCCCATAAATGTTTAACAGTTATTGATGGTTCAACTATTATAAATCGTCTTTTAAACCAACTTAGCAGGGTAAATATAGAGAGTGTAATAATTGTTACCGGTTATTTGACTGAATCGGTCGAAAAAAGTATTGGTTCTGAATATAAAGGAATGAGAATCAAGTATTACTATAATCCCAAATATATGACTACTAATAATATTGTTTCCTTACAGATTGTAAAACCTGATTTAAACGAATCAATTCTTTTATTTGAATGTGATTTAGTAGTAGAAGAATCTATTATAAAGGATTTATTATCTAATAAATATAGTAATGTAATGGTTGTTGATGAATTTAAAAACAATATGAGTGGAACAATTGTTAGAGTAAACAAAAATAACAAAGTATTAGAAGTGATTTTGAAGAAGAATCAAAACCCAAAATTTAGCTATAGGAATTTTTATAAAACAGTAAACATTTATAAATTTTCTAAAGAATCAACTTTATTGTTATCTTCTGAGTTAGATGATTATATTAGAATCAATGGGACAGATGATTTTTACGAGGCTGTAATTAGAGATATAGTTAAATCTGAAAAGGAGGATTTCTATGCTCTTTTTACAAATAATAGAAAGTGGATTGAGATTGATGATAAAAAAGATTTAAGTCTTGTTAATACAATCTTTGGTGCGGATTCTTTGTCATAAAAGTAATAATAACAATTATTTAGAATATAATTCTTAGAGTACTATCTAAATAGCAGATCTTTTTAAAGCAATTGATAAATTTATATTTTGATGAACATAATTTAAGACTGTAAAGGAGTTGTAAATTTTGTTATAAACTAAATTTTTTAAGTTAATGTAATGAGATTTTATTTATATATAAAAAAAGCTAAAAAGCTAATAAAAAACTTAATATATAACACTAAGAAATATTGGTCATATGATCCAAATCATAAATTTCATATAAATAATGATGAAGTTAAAAAATATTTTAATAATGCAAAGGTAACACCACTATCTATTGAAAGCGAAAGGAGTGAAGAGCAAGCAATAATGAATCTAGTTAATATTCGACCAGGAATGGAAATACTTGATTTAGGCTGTGGTGAAGGAAGGTGGGCAAAAGTTTTAAAGAATAGAGATGTGAAGTACGTTGGGGTTGATTTCTCGGATGAGTTAATAAATAAAGCTAGGAAGAAAAACATTGACAATAACGTTAAGTTTATAAGCAAAACTGCACAGGATTTTATTTCCGATAATAAATTTGATTTTATTTTTATATTTGGCCTTATCACTTATATGAATGATGAAGATATAAGAAAGTTAAGTAAAAATTGCAGAGTGATGTTAAAAAATGGTGGGAAATTAATTCTAAGAGACGTAGCCTTGAGTAATGAAGTAGCAGATAGAAGAGTATATGACGATAAGCAAAACTTGTTTAAAAAAATTTTTTTTAGAGAACCAAGGTACCAGTTAATAAGGCGAAGTACAAGTATTGAAGAAAAGTTGTTTAAGGAATTTTCTCCAATCCACAAACAGATAATAGACGGAACAAATCTTATTATTACCATTTTTAAGTAAATCTTAATTTTTAATAAAAGAAGTGGCTTGTAAAATAATTGGAAGTCCAAATCCTAGATATCTAGCGGCAACGGATGTACTGATTGGTGACATGTCAGACATAAATTATGAATTCCTATTGTTTGATAGACCAATTATTTTACTGGCAAATAAGTGGCTTAAGAAAAATTTTCCGGATGTAGGTATAAAAACAGATTTGAATAATCTGGAGCTCGCTATTAAAAGGTCTATAATAAATCCTAAAGAATTTTCAAAAAAAAGAAAATACTGGCTTAATAAGACAATGTATAAGCCAGACGGCAATAGTTCAAGTCGTGTTATTTATGCAATTATAAAGTATTTTAAAGTGAGTAATCCTTTTATAATATTGATTCATGGGAATAATGAAGTTTTAAAAACACATCTCGATCCTTTATACAGAGTAATATAAGAAAAAAATATTAGAGTTAACTATATTAATTTTTTTAACAGTGATTTATATGTCAATAAGGACAATTTAATTTTTATATCTGCAAACAATTCACTTCTTAAAGATATACCATATGGCTATAAAGTTCATATTGATCATGGTGTTAAAGGACCAGGAACTACTGATATTGAAGGATTGATAAGCCAGTATAGGGATATGAATTATTTTCCTGCAGTGGATTTACATATAACTGAAGGAGAGGTAAGTTACGAGAAGACAAAGAAAATTCTGGGACCATATAATCACAGGGTAATAATGGTCGGATATTCAAAATCTGATACCTTATTGGAGTTAAGGAAGAAGGAAATTAAGATTCAGGTGTGTGAGGAATTAGGCTTTGATCCTGAAAAAAATCTTGTTACCTATGCTCCTGCCAGTAAATATAGTTATCCTTTTAAGCGAGGTGCTTCATTAACAAATAAAGTGATAAAAAAAATGTATAGTATTGGTAATAATAGCAAGTATAATATCCTTATTAAATTAAAATCTCCAAGAAAATCTTTTTTTACAAGAATTTATAACAAATTAAGATAAATCGTTCAGAAGTCATTAAGGAAAATGAATTAGATAGAATGACGTTTTTTAAATATCGTTTTTAAAAATGAGAAGAATTAAAGTAACTTATGTCAGGACACAATTTTGGTTTAATTTAAAAGCCGGAGGCTCAGTGGCACACACTATTGGTGTTCTAAATGGAATGTTAAACAATAACTGTGAATTAAATGTAATAAGTAATGAAAGGTTCTTGGGAATAAAGGATTTTAATTATAAGATTATAAGTCCAGTAAAGTTAAAACCTGGCTGGTTTGGTGAACTACTATATAATTTTTAT
>CAZLIO010000071.1:0-10910 GCA_964559025.1 uncultured Pirellulales bacterium
GATTTATGGCGATTACTGCCAGGACCATAAGCTGGTGGTTGAGCAGGACGCTGCGGTGGGCCACGCCGTCCGGGCCGGGTATTTATATTCCGGGATGGCGGATGTGGCGGCCCTGACGGGCGATACCGGTTACGTCGAAGCGCTCGAGCGGATATGGTGGGATGTCGTCTCGAAGAAGCTGTATATCACCGGCGGTGTCGGAGCAAGGCGCGGCGGCGAATCGTTCGGCGAGGATTACGAGCTGCCCAATAAGACGGCCTATTGCGAGACCTGTGCGGCCATAGCAAACGCTATGTGGAACCATCGGATGTTTTTATTGGGCGGCGATGCGAAGTATATCGATGTGCTGGAAAGAGTTATCTACAATGGTTTTCTTTCGGGTATTTCGCTAAGCGGAGATGAGTTTTTCTATCCGAATCCTTTAGCCAGCGACGGCAAGTATCAGCGGAGCCCTTGGTTCGGCTGCGCCTGCTGTCCCACGAACATCGTCCGCTTTATGCCGTCGCTTCCCGGCTACGCTTACGCGCAGCAAGGTGACGTTTTGTATGTGAATCTTTTCATAGGCGGAAGCGCCACAATCAAGATGGATAATAATACCGTGCGCCTGAAGCAGCAGACGCGCTATCCGTGGGATGGGGCCGTGAAGATAATCGTTGAGCCGAAACGTTCCGGGGAATTTACGATTTGTGTTCGCATCCCCGGCTGGGCGCGGAATGAACCTGTGCCCAGCGACCTTTATCGCTTCCTGATCGAAAGCTCTGAGAAAGTAACACTCAAGGTCAACGGCGAATCTGTTGATTTGAATATCGACAAGGGCTTTGCATCTATCAGCCGCAGGTGGGAAAGGGGTGATATAATAGAATTGGGCCTGCCGATGCCGATACGCCGGGTCGTTTCCCACGAAAACGTCAAAGACAACGCAGGACGCACAGCCATCCAGCGCGGGCCTGTGGTGTATTGCTTCGAAGGGGTGGACAATCCGCAAGGAGTATCAAAGCTGGTTTTGCCGCCGGATGCAAAATTGCACACTGAATATCACGGCGAATTGTTGGGTGGTATCGTGACGCTCAAGGGCCAGGGGAAAATGCCGCAGAAAAGTATCGAGGTGATTGCGATTCCTTATTACGCCTGGTCACACCGCGGTAAAAGTGATATGGCGGTGTGGCTGCTGTGCAAAAGGTAATATCGTGCTGGAGAATCCCGATGCGATTACGACACTGCGGAATAATGTGTTTTTCAGCACCGAAGGGACAGTTCAATGTCGTAAGCTAAAGAATTACAGCCAGGCGGGCAGCTATCAGCTCAAGGCTGAGGGTGGAAACCTGCTTATTGACCCGCTCATTGTCGAGTTCGAGAAGGGTGCGGTTAGGTTTGCTCCGGAGACGCCGGTGGGCAGGCTCGGTATAAGACTAATCAATGTCAGCGGTGTCGGTCGGCGTACTCACAAAAATGGTGATTAGTTACTCAAACATACACTCAATTTAACCGATAAGGATGATTTGGCGATCATAAGTATTTTGTGTCCGATAATATAAGATACTTTTGTCATTCTTGGCGGTCCGAAGGACTCCTTACGGAGAACGTAGTAAAGCGAAGAATTCAGCTTTAACCGAAAGAGTCATATCTACCCTAAGGCCGGATACTTCGCCTTTCGGCGGAGAATGACTGTAACAAATCTGTCAGCTTGTGTTATTTAAATGGTGCGTGGTTGGTAGGCCGTTTAGTCCCTTGTGAAAAGGGTTCGCAGTTTCGGATTTTGCTCTTGACGGTTTTATCGGCCTTTGTTAAAAAAGAGTCCCTGCCGCTTTGCTAAGTAAAGCCAGTCGGCAGGAGTCAAACCAAAATAAATTAAATAGAAGGGAGCTGGATTATGGCAAAAGAAGAAGAGACCCCGGAGCCGGCGGAAAAGCCGGGAGACGAAACTCCTGTCGAACCGGATGTCAGCGCAGAAAAGCCCGAAGGCGAAACTCCTGCCGAACAAGAGACGAGCGCTGAACAGCCCAAAGCTGTTGTTCAAGAGGGTCCGGGAAGCAAGGAGACCAACAAAGATGCCCGTTTGTGGGCAATGATATGCCATCTGGCGGGGCTTGCCGGGCTTGTTGTTCCGGTTGTTGGCTGCATCGTAGGGCCTTTGGTTGTCTGGCAGATAAAGAAGGAAGAATTTCCTTTCGTGGATGAGCAGGGCAAAGAAGCAGTGAATTTCCAAATATCGATGCTAATCTATGGAGTAGTTGCGGCCCTGCTTATTTTCGCATGCATTGGAACTGTTTTGCTGCCGGCGGTAGCCCTTTTTGACTTGATCTTCTTGCTGATTGCAGCGGTTAAGGCCAATGATGGTCATCACTATCGTTATCCGTTGACTATCCGGTTCATTAAGTGAAAAGCTGGTCGGTAGCAGTGTAGGATACATAGTTTTTTGTGTTTTTGTTTTGTGGATTTCTGCTCCTTCGACCCATTCGGCCATGCTCAGGGCAGGCTGTGCTCAGGACAGGTTTTGCAGGAATGACAAGTGTAGTGTTTGTATGCGATTTGCAATAAAGCTGTTGATTAGTGTATGCGTTATTGCTTTCTGCGCGCAGATAGGGCGCAGGCTGCCGACGTTGGCCGGCCTCGTTGCCGTGATGCCATTGACCGGTCTTATCGTGCTTATCTGGCTGTACCTGGATAATCCCGGCAATTTCAACCTTATGGCCGAGTACACCAAAGGGGCTTTGTGGGGTATTGTGCCGAGTGTTTTATTTTTCCTCGTGGCTTTTATATGTTTTCACAAAAAGCTGTCTTTGTGGATAGTCCTGTGCGCAAGCTTTGCGGTCTGGCTGGTTGCGGCGTTTATTCACCAGTTGCTGCTCAAGTAAATCAATTATCATCAGTTATTGAAGTATCCTGACCACGCCTTGATTGCCGTCCACCTGTATCATCTGGCCGGTTTTGATAATTCTCGTGGCCGGACCCACGTTCACGACACAGGGAATCCCGTATTCGCGGGCAACGATACTGCCGTGGGAGAGCAGACTGCCTTGATCCATGACAATCGCAACGGCCGGTAAAAAATAAGGAGTCCAGCCTGGATCAGTGAACGGTGCAACCAGAATCTCACCGGCCAATACTTGTTCATCGGTGTCAGCCCTGAAAATTACCCGTGCTTTTCCTTCAGCTACACCCGAGCTTACCGCCCAGCCCTTCAGGACATCGACATCTGCATCCACAACCTCGGGCACATAGCTATCTGGGTCGTATTCACCAACGACTACTTTGGGTGGAGTGATAGATTGCCACCTCTTATACTCTCTGCGGCGTGTGGTAACGATTTGTCTGATATTGAGTTTGTGCCGACCTTTGGCTATCTGATTAATATCCCTGAATTCCAGGAAGAAAATATCATCGGTATCGGCAAGAAGCCCCTGGTTCGCGAATCTATTACCGAGCTCGAGCAGCAATTGTCGCAGTACTGCTATCAATCTTATAACTTCGCTTTTGATGTTCTCGCGAAAGACAGCACCCTTTTGAGAACGAATGAGAAGTTTGTTGAAAATCAGGCGTTTAATGGGATTCTTGAGTTTCCGGCGGCATCCTGCCGCAAGCTGTTCCCTTTGATTTGCGAGTTTTCTATAATTCTCCAAAGGGTCGGTCTTACCTAAGCAAGTAAGGTAGCTTCGTACCAGGCCAAGGATATAATCCGACGTTTCATACCATCGTTGATTGTACAGCTCTAACTCAGCTCGGCAGTGGTGGCCGTGGCGTTCCATAAATTCATCCCAGCTTTTCAAAAACTCATCGCCTCTTTGAAGCTCAGAGACTTTCTGTAGAGTATTCTCCCAGCAGTTTCCTGCAAGGAGGGCTGTTTCGATATCGGGCGATTCGTGTGCCTTCACGGCAAGACGCCAAAGGTCCGTAGCGGATTCGGCATCATCCATGCCTCCAAGTCCTGCAAGCAGTTTTGAGGTACGGGAACTGTCATCAGAAAGCCATTTTGAACATACTATCTCAAGGGCTGGAAATGCCATCATTATGCTGAACAGGTAGGGCGCGTGTGCTACGATGAGGCGGTCGAAGTCGTCGATAGCGTCTTTGCAACAATCAGCCATTTGTTCGGCGGACAAGCTGGATATATTAAGACTCTGCCATTTTTTGTTCATTTTTCTGGCGTTTTCAAGTATGGATTGGCCTTTTTCGGGAGTGTTCGCGATGACACCAATGAGCAGGAGCGGCAATTTTAGAATGAATCGTATTCGGTTGAATTCTATTTTTGGCAGGTCTTCTTGTGTTAGATTTTCCAGCTTTTCAAGCAGGTCAAGTAAGCCGGTTTCATTTCCGGCGTTTTTTCTAAAGTCATAATTGCGAGAACCCGGCAGGCACAATATAACAGCAGTCCAGAAGCTCGCGTTGAAGTAGAGTCGTCCGGCTATGAGGCTAAATACGGGAGTATCCAGGCGGTTGATACAGAGGGCACCAAGAGAGGGGTCGAAAAGGTTATTTCCCAGGCACTGAAGCATCGACCACGTAACAGGTGTAACAACATCAGGCATAACTTCTTCGAGACAGAAGGTACTCCAGATTTGCTGTTCCTGTCGCGATTTCTCCGGCCCAATGGCGGTAATCGGCCTGGATTGAAGAAAATAGATTTTCTTTTTACATATCGCCCACTCGATGTCCTGGGGACAGCCGAATTCGGTTTCAACTTTTCTTGCAAGCTTCGCCAGCCGTTTTACTTGTTTCTTATCCAAACAGCAAACAGATGACCTTTCATTTGGAACATTTCGCTCTTTAACCAAGCCGTTCTTGTCAAGCACACACTCAACTTTTTTCTCTGATATTGTGTAGTGATGGATTTTGAGATTGTTTTTACCAACTGTGAATCTGTCGGGAGTTACTTTTCCTGAAACAAGAGCTTCTCCCAGGCCAAAGCAGGCCTCGATTACTATGCTGCAGCGGTCGCCGGTGAGCGGGTCTGCCGTGAAGATAACGCCGGAGGCGTCTGCGGTGATAAGCGACTGAACTATTACAGCCATATTTATCTTAAGATGGTCGAAGCCGTTTTTTTCTCGATACTCATAAGCACGCAGTGTCCAGAGCGAGGCCCAGCATTTCCTGACAGCTTCTATACAATCTTCAAGGTTGGCTATTCCCAGGTAGGTATCATATTGACCGGCGAAGGAATGGCCCGGCAGATCTTCGGCGGTGCCGGATGAGCGAACCGCGACGCGCTCTACGCCAAGCTTGCGATAATGATTTTCAATCTGGCGCCGAATCTCCTCTGATAGAGGCGCCTCAACAACGGCCTGACGTAGGGATGAAAGGACAAATGCCTTTGTTGTCGTCTTTGTGAGTTCACTCACAGCCGATTTTATACGGGCGGTGAGGTTGTTCTGCTCTAAATGTTCTCTGAAAGCTGTCCCGGTAATGCAGAAACCATCAGGGACAGCAAGACCGATTCGGCTAAGACGAACGAGACTGGCGGCTTTTGGCCCAATTGTCGTTTCATCACAAAGCCGAGCGGTATCCAGAGATAAAATTTTAGCCTGGCTTATGATAAAAGCTCCTTACAAATAGATCCCAGTCTGACGGACGGTTGTCCTCCATTCAGATTGTGGTTGTCTGTGTCCTTGCAAGATTGTTCCTGGCCGGATAGTATAATGTAAAGTGACAGTTGGAGTACACAAAAAAACTAGTTAAGGAGACCTCGGATGAAACCTCAATTGAATCGACGACAGTTCATTAAGTTTATCAGTGCAGGGGCCGTTTCGCTTACTCTGCCTGGCTGCGTTAGTTCCGGCCGGTTGAATGCCGACAAGGGCACTGAGAATAAACCAAACTTTATCATCATATTTTGCGATGATATGGGCTACGGCGATTTGACCTGCTACGGTCATCCGACGATTCGCACGCCCAATCTGGACCAGATGGCCGGCCGGGGCCAGAAATGGACGAACTTCTACGTCGGTGCCTCGGTCTGCACGCCGAGCCGGGCGGCACTGCTGACCGGAAGACTGCCGATTCGCAGCGGAATGTGCAGCGACAGGCGGCGGGTGCTGTTTCCCGATTCAGCAAACGGCCTGCCGAAAAATGAAGTTACAATCGCCGAGGCCCTTAAAGCCGAAGGTTACGCAACCGCCTGTGTCGGAAAATGGCACCTCGGACACCTGCGGCAATATCTGCCGACAAGTAACGGCTTCGATTCCTATTTCGGCATCCCGTACAGCAACGATATGGACAAGGTCGGTGGGCAGGGACAGCAGGCATTTCTTGAGCCTAAGATTGAGTACTTCAATGTCCCGCTTATGCGCGGTGAAGAGATTATAGAGCGCCCCGCCGACCAGAACACTATCACAAAGCGCTATACCGAAGAGGCACTCAAGTTTATACAACAAAACAAAAACCAGCCTTTCTTTCTTTACCTGGCGCACAATCTGCCTCATGTCCCGTTGTTTGTCTCGCAGAAGTTCAGGGACAAAAGCCTGCGCGGTCTGTACGGCGATGTGATTGAAGAGATTGACTGGGGCGTCGGACAGATACTCAGGACGCTGCGCCGCGAAGGCCTGGCGGAAGATACATTTGTTGTCTTTACCTCGGACAACGGCCCATGGCTTACCTTCAAAGAGCACGGCGGCTCGGCGGGCCTGCTCAGAGAAGGCAAAGGCTGCACCTTCGAAGGCGGTATGCGAGAGCCCTGTATTATGTGGTGGCCGGGTAAAATCAAGCCGGCTGTTGTGAATGATATCGGCTCGACTATGGATATATATACGACGATTCTGACGTTAGGCGGTGCGAAAGTCCCGAACGACCGAGTGGTGGATGGACTGGACCTGTCACCCGCTATTTTCGGTACCGGACCAAGTCCGCGAAAAAATATGTTCTATTACCGGGGTGCAAAATTATACGCTGCTCGCAAAGGGCCGTACAAGTTGCATTTTATAACAAAACCCGCCTACGGGAAGGGTGCCGACAAAGAGACGCACCACGACCCCCCGCTGCTTTACCATCTCGGCCACGACCCTTCCGAAAAATATGATATATCCAAGGACCACCCGGAGGTCATAACCGACATCCGAAAAGAGGTCGCCCTGCACCTTGCGGGATTGACGCCGGGCGAAGACCAATTAGCCAAACGTATCGAAAAGAAATGACCGAAAGGAAAGAAGGGTTTATGAACCGACGAGATTTTATCAGAACGGTGAGCTGTGGGGCAGCGGCGCTAGCGGTGCCGGGGTGTGTGGTCGGAGGTGAGCAAGCTGCTCGCAGAGCTAATATAGTTTTCATCTTAACGGATGACCAGCGCTACGATGCCATGAGCTGTGCCGGGCATCCGTGGCTGAAAACGCCGAACATGGATCGTCTTGCCAAAGAAGGTGTTCTGTTTCAGAATGCGTTTGTGACGACTTCCCTGTGCAGTCCTTCGAGGGCCAGTTTTCTGACGGGCTGTTATGGACATACTCACGAAGTCTTTATGAACAACGGCAAAGACCCAAATCCATCCATTCCAACATTCCCTCAGCTTTTGCGCAAGGCCGGCTACCAAACGGCTTTCATCGGCAAATGGCATATGGGCAGGGCTGATTCGCCGCGGGCGGGATTTGACCACTGGGTCAGCTTTAGCGGGCAGGGCAGATACGATAAAAATAAGCTGAATGTGGATGGAAAGACCGTCCAGTCCGAAGTTTACATTACCGATGAATTGACCAATTACGCGGTCCGTTTCCTGAAGAGCAAACACGACAAGCCCTTTATGCTGTACCTCAGTCACAAGGCCGTGCATGCTCCTTTTAAGCCCGCCGAGCGACATGAAAATCTCTATTCGGACATCGAAATCAAATCACAGCATAATCCCAACGATAATCTTACGACAAAGCCGGAATGGGGCAGAAAAATGGATAAGAGCTGGAAAAGCCAGATTCGCGATTATATGCGCTCTCTGGTTGCTGTGGATGAAAGTCTTGGGCGTGTTCTTGAAACACTCGAAGCTGAGAATATGCTGGACGATACCGTGGTTGTCTTTGCAGGTGATAACGGCTATTTCCACGGGGAACACGGCGGCATGTGGGACAAGCGTGCTGCGTACGAACCATCCATACGTATTCCACTGCTTATGAGATATCCGCCCCTTGCCAGGGCCGGCGCCAGGTGTGATGCGATGGTTCTGAATATGGACGTTGCGCCGACACTTCTGGAGTTAGCCGGAGTCAGCGTGCCCGGTACAATGCAGGGGCAAAGCTGGCTGAATGTTCTAAAGGGCCGGCCGGGCCGGGAGAGTTTTCTCTACGAATATTTTCAAGAAGTGGACCGCAGATTCAAAAGGCCCACTGTGCTGGCTGTGCGGACGAAACGGTGGAAGTACGTCACCTATCCTTTGGCTGATAAATTGACCGACGAACTGTATGATATGAGGAACGACCCCCAAGAGCTTGACAATCTGATTGGGGACGCCGGCTGTGCCGAAGTTGTAGAGCGGATGAAAAAGGAGCTCGAACGATTGAAAAAAAAGACTAACTTTCGGTTCCCCTGAGGGCGGAAAGGCACGGACAAGAAGTGCTGATGAATAACTAAATATTGTCCCGAGAAACACAACCTTGTAGAATTGGATTTGAAGAGTGTGTAAATCATTTCATTCAAGTGAAAGGATTTTGTGATGCGGTATGCGAAACTCATATCTATTCTGCTTATCGTTATCGGTGGCTGCGCAACATTTGGACCGCCTCAAACTGCTCGGATACCTGTTACAAACGTTTATCATGGCCTCGAGGTTGTCGACCCATATCAGTGGCTGGAAGATTGGGATGATGACCGTGTGCAATCCTGGAGCAGTAAGCAGAATGATTACGCCCGAAGTGTGTTGGACAATCTACCCTATGTCGAAGAGCTTCGTGAACGGATTACAGAGATACTAACTGCAGAGACAGTTAGCTATTACTCGGTTTGCCGGCGCAAAGAAAAACTTTTTGCTATGAAGCGTCAGCCGCCGCTGGAGCAGCCGTTTCTGGTGGTTATGCCGTCGGCGGAAGAGCCGGCGTCCGAGCGGGTCATCGTTGACCCAACGAAAATCGACCCGGGCGGCACAATATCCATCGACTGGTATGTACCATCTCCGGATGGTAGTCTTGTCGCCGTTTCACTTTCGGTCGGCGGCTCCGAGAGCGGAGATGTACACATTTATGAAGCACAGAGCGGCAGGGAAATTGGAGAGGTCACTCCCCGTGTCAACGGTGGCACTGCCGGAGGTGACCTCGCTTGGACGGTGGATGGGTCGGGTTTCTACTACACGCGATATCCTCGCGAGGGTGAGCGTCCGCCCGAAGATATGGATTTCTACCAGCAAGTCTGGTTCCATAGAATGGGAGCTTCGCCTGATAAAGATAATTACGAGATTGGCAGGGACTTCCCCCGGATAGCCGAAATTATTCTCGAAACGGATGCAGATTCCGGGAACTTGCTGGCAGCCGTTCAATATGGTGACAGTGGACGTTTTGCCCACTATATTCGTATGCAGGCGGGACAATGGAAGCAAATAACTGATTATGATGACCAAATCGTCCAGGCGACGTTCGGTACTAATGACACACTGTTTTTGATATCTCGGGCCGATGCACCTCGGGGCAAAATGATGAAGGTGTCCTTAGTTGATTTTGCCTTGGGGAAAGCGGAAGTAATTGTCCCTGAGGGTAAAGATACTATCGTTTCCGATTTCTACGGCCATCCCCCGATAGTGGCTGCCGCAGCACGTCTATACGTTACATACCAGCTCGGTGGACCTTCTGAGATCCGCGTCTTCGACTACCAGGGACAGCAGCAGGAAGGGCCGAAAATTCTTCCGGTCTCTAATGTAGGGCAAATTGTAGCCATGGAGAATGATAACATTCTCTATCAGAACTCTTCATACCTTGTTCCCTCGGCGTGGTATCTGTTTAGCCCTGACAAGGAAATAACCAGCAGGACGGCTCTTGTTAGCCGGCCGCCTGTCGATTTTTCCGACTGTGAGGTTGTACGCGAATATGCCACTTCTAAAGATGGAACCCGGGTGCCCGTCAATATCATTCGCCGCAGGGGAGTAAAGCCGGATGGCTCGAATCCGGTTTTGCTTACGGGCTATGGCGGGTACGGGATCAGTATCAAACCCCGTTTCAGTTCTCTGCGCCGTGTGTGGATTGACCAGGGAGGTGTTTATGCACAAGCTAACCTTCGAGGCGGCGGTGAATTTGGCGAGCGATGGCACAGGGAAGGTATGCTTACCAGCAAGCAGAACGTTTTTGATGATTTTGCCGCTGTGATGCAATATATGATTGATGCCGGCTATACAACGACTGAGAAACTCGCGATAATTGGCGGGAGCAACGGTGGGTTGTTAATGGGCGCGATGATCACCCAACACCCAAAACTGTGTAAGGTCGTAATTTCTTCTGTTGGGATATACGACATGCTGCGGGTGGAGCTCGCGCCCAACGGGGAGTTTAACATCCCGGAATTTGGCACTGTTAAGGATGCTGAACAATTTCGCGCACTTTACGCATATTCGCCTTATCATAACGTCAAAGAAGCAGCAGCCTGTCCATCTGTATTATTTATCACTGGTGCCAATGACCCTCGCGTTGATCCGATGCACTCTCGCAAGATGACTGCCCGGCTGCAGGAGGTGACTTCATCGGGCCGGCCCGTTCTATTGCGGACCAGCTCCCAAACCGGTCATGGCTTGGCCACTCCGCTGAGTGAGCAGATTGAGGAAAGTGTCCATTACCATGCTTTTTTGCTGAGCGAGCTTGGACTAAAGTACAGTCCACCGAAATCTCAATCAGACTGACTAAATAGTTCCTGTTGTGGGAGCAGTATTTGTCATTCCCGCCCCACATCGTGTGCGGGATAAAAATATTTTTGATTAGGAGAAAATAAACATGAGTCAACATAGTTACACGCGCCGTGATTTT
>CAZLIO010000072.1:0-10191 GCA_964559025.1 uncultured Pirellulales bacterium
ATGCCTTCGCAAAGGGTGAGCTTAGTTTTGACCAATTTCGGGAACGAACCAGGATGTTCACATCTTATGCAAAAGTCGGAAAGGAAGGTTCTCCAGGTGTCGAAGAGCGGCCGGTTGCTCATGAAGGGCACTCTGTGTTTCGCTAATTTCGTCGACAGATGGAGATTTTCCTATGTTGATTAACTAATTACAGGTTATGTATTTAGAGGAGTAAAAAAAATGAAATCTTTTATCAGAGCCATTACTATTACCATCGTTCTCAATTTAATCCCGGCAGGTTCCACCACAGCCCAAATCACTCCGGCCCCAGCTCCAACCGCTCCGGCCCCAGTGAGCCAGGAAGCGGTCATCAAAAGCACGGGCAAAACGCTGGACTCCCGGTTGAGTGATTTGAATGAGAAGTTAATTCAGCTAAATATTGCCACGACAGGGCAGTACGGCGGCGAGAGAGTCCTCGTAATTCCCACCGCAGAGATACAACCGCAGGACCTGGTCACGATGATGGAAGATATGACTGTTATGTGCCGCATCTTTGACAAAAGATTGGCAGAGTCGAACCTGGTTTCGGGACGATTCACTACTGGTAGTAGGATAATACTCCCGATGCCTTTTTCTCAGGACAGCCGCTCTACAGGGGCAATGTACATTCAGGGCTACGGAGCGCTCTTTTTGACAAGAGTTGATTTTCTGCTCTCGCCGCCCCCCGAAGCACCGGAAGAAAAGGAAACCGAAGAAGAAGATGTTGACCCAGTTTGGGAGCAGATGAAACAGGAAATGTATGAGCCGGAAGATGTTAGTAGAAGACGCAGGACCGGCGAACGCCCGGAAGAAAAATACGATGCCGAGAAGGTTGAAGAGTTGAAAGAGACGCTTATCAAATCATTGAAGCACGCAGCGAACATCCGGGCCTTGAAACCGGATGAGTCGGTCATTCTCACGGTCACCGGTAAAGCCGGCCAATCTAGTCCGTTTGTCACACGATTATACAAAAGTGGCGACAGCAAGTATATCGCAACTGAATCTGCAGGGGCCGGATCGGTCTCCCTCTCACCTACGGTTCTGACCATTCGTGCCAAAAAGTCGGACATCGACGCCTTCGCAGAAGGCAAGCTCAGTTTTGAGAAGTTTACTGAAAAGACCCAGCTTCTATCATATTCCTATCTGGGTGAAAACCTCGGTACAAGCTCGTTCCCTTTTTTCCGTTCCCGGAGAAGTGACTCCCGTTCCCGGAGAGGTGACTCCCGTTCCCAGATAAGGTAGATATTAGCCGTTGACAGATTCCATCAGTCAGCTCAGCGAGGAATGCAAAAAATCCAAAACCCGTCGATTTCATCGGCGGGTTTTCCTTTGCACGCAATACTCAATACGACATACGAGATACAAATCAAACGTCGAGGTTCTGGACCTCCAGAGCGTGGTCGCGGATAAAGTTTCGGCGTTTCTCCACACCGTTGCCCCCTTTGTTTTGTATTATGCCATGCCTGAAATAAGTGCTTCGATGTGGGAGACAAATGTTCTTGTCTGAGCCAGCCAGTCGGCTACCTCGTCAGCTTTGAATACGACCAAATCTGCATAGTCTCCTTCTTGGCGGCTATCGAACAGCAGGTCAAAATGCTTACCCAGCTCTTTCGGAATAGAGCCTCTCCTGACAAACTCGCGATGTAGCAATGAACGTAGATGTCTATGTTTGCTTGTGGACATGTTTTTGCACAATAGTAATGCCGAAACCGCGTAAAAGCAGGCATAGTAGAGACGATTCACATATGAGTTTGTGTGGCCGGCGTCGAACAATATCTTGGCCTCTTCGATAGCCTCATTGGCACGGGACATACGATATGCAATCAAGGAGCGTTCCTCGTCGGTCATAGCAGCACCCCATCTCGCTCCACGTTTTTGTGAAATGGCATAGCCCTGTAAAGTGGTGAATCCCACTGCTGCCTGTTATAGACAATCAATGTAAGTACCGCACCTGTCTCCAATTCCAAGGGATATACATTTGAGAGTATTTCTTTTTTGAGAGCCATATCTACCGGCCCATTTACTATTATCAAAATGTCGTAGTCAGAGTCTTTATTAGCATCGTTCCTGGCCCGTGACCCGTATAGTATCACATCAGCATCCGTAGCAATGTTTGTGATAGCACTTTTGCATCGCTGCAGCAATTCAACGTCCGCGAGACTGTTTGTCCATAAATTCACAGGTTTCACTTATCACCTCTGTTGGTATCCCGCAATACGAATCACAGACCACCGCTCAAACGTCGAGGTTCTGGACTTCGAGAGCGTGGTTGCGGATGAAGTTTCGGCGTTTCTCCACATCGCTGCCCATTAATATACTGAACAGCCGGTCGGCCTCACCGGCATCATCGAGTTTGACGCTCAGCAAAGTGCGTGTCTGTGGATTCATTGTTGTCTCCCATAACTGATCGGCGTTCATCTCGCCCAAACCTTTGAAGCGTTTTATCTCAATCCCTTTGCCGCCTATCTGCCTTATGCTTGCGCAGATGTCCCCTAACGATGCGACCTCGTATCTATCATCGCCGCTGAGAAGCTCGAACTTCGTGGGCTCAGATTCACCAGAAACACTTTTGGCAGGTTTTAACAGAAAATCCTTGAGGTCTAAGCCGAACTGCTTTTGAAGTTGTTTGTTTATCTGATTGATCCGGTCAACCTCGTGAAGCTCCTCGGCAGCGATTGATTCTTCCTCCTCACCTTCTGCTAAACTTTTGGTCCGCTTTTTGAGCTCATCGACACGTTTTTCGTACTCCTCCCTTTTGTAATAAATCTCATCCTGGCCTTCGGTGCAGATACGAAACTGCGGCAGCCCTCCTTTGGACGGACTGTAATAGGACTGGATGAAATCGGCGAAGTTAATACCGCGTCTGCTCAAAACCGTTATGATGCGCTCGGCCTCAGCTAAGGTCTTTACAAGCTCAGTCAGCTCTTTGTCGCAAACTTCACGGGCCCCGTTAGAGCTCGCCTTTTTACTTTTAACAGAGCTGCCTCGGCCTCCCTTAGTCTTTTTAGTTTTTTTACCGTCCCTGATGATAAGTTCTGTACCCTCCAGACCCCTGGCGATCATCCGCTTGTGCATTTGATTTTCGCTCAGGATATATTCAGATGCCTTTTTACCTTTGATTTTAATCTCATACAAGGGCGGCTGGGCAATATAAATCTTATTCTCTAAAAACAACTGCTGCATCTGCCTGAAGAAAAACGTCAGCAGAAGAGTTCGAATATGCGCACCATCGATGTCGGCGTCTGTCATCAATATTATCTTACCGTATCTGCACCTGCCCAAATTAAACTCATCCGTCCCGATACCGGTCCCCAAAGCGCTGATAATGGTTCGGATTTCATCGTGGGCCAACATCTTTTCAATACGGGCCTTTTCCACATTTAGGATTTTCCCCTTCAACGGCAGAATCGCCTGGATATTTCTATCCCGCCCGGCCTTTGCCGAGCCGCCGGCCGAATCACCTTCTACGATGAATATCTCCGTACTCGCCTTTTCCTTACTCGCACAGTCCCACAACTTGCCTGGAAGGTTGGATGTGCTCAGCGCACCTTTGCGTCTGGTCAGTTCCCGTGCCTTCCTCGCCGCTTCCCTGGCCGCCGCTGCCTGGATGGCCTTGTTCAAAATCCGTTTCGCCTCTGCCGGATGCTCTTCCAAAAAATGACCCAATTGCTCATTAACGGTCGTCTCAACGAAACCCCCAACCTCCGGATTAGTCAGCCGCACCTTCGTCTGGGCCTCAAAGTGCGGATCTGCAAGTTTCACCGCCACAACTGCTGTCAGTCCCTCGCGGAGGTCATCACCTGTTGTCCCCTGCCCGTTCCTTAGCAGGTTATTACTTTTGGCGTAATAGTTCATCGTCCGCGTCAGCGCCGTCTTAAAACCTGAAAGATGCGTCCCGCCGTCGATATTACGGATGTTGTTGGCAAAGACCAGCAAGTTTTCAGTATAACCGTCATTGTACTGCATAGCCACTTCGCAGCTCAGCATTGCCTTGAGGTCTTCCCTGGCTAAGTAGATGACATCATTATGAAGGGTTTCTTTGCCCTCGTTAAGATGTTTGATAAACGCCTTGATACCGTCTTCGAATTTGAACACCTCTTTTTTCTTATTCCTGTCATCCCTGAAGCTAATCAGCAGCCCGCCATTCAAATAAGCTAACTCTCGTATTCGTTTCAGCAGCGTATCGTACGCAAACTCCGTATCGCCGAATATCTCTTCGTCTGGCTTGAAGGATATTTTTGTGCCGTTTTTATTGGTTGGGCCGATTTCCTTCACCCGACTCTTGGCGACTCCTCTGACACACTCGAAATGATAGTGCCTTCCGTCGCGATACACATCAGCTTCCAGCCATTCGCTCAGGGCATTGACAACGCTCACTCCAACGCCGTGCAGCCCGCCGGCCACTTTGTAGCTGTCGCTATCAAACTTTCCCCCGGCGTGCAGCTTCGTCAGCACAACCTCCAGAGCGCTGGTCTTGGCCTCTTTGTGCTTTTCGATTGGTATGCCTCGACCGTTATCTTCCACCGTGCAGCTGCCGTCGGGATAGATGCGCACGTTTATGTTGTCACAGAACCCGGCCAATGCTTCGTCGATGGAGTTGTCTAATACCTCATAGACCAGATGATGCATGCCTCCGGTGCCGCGGTCGCCGATATACATATCCGGCCGTTTACGCACCGCCTCCACACCCCCAAGAATCTTTATGTTGCTCGCATCATATCTATGGTCTTTCATACCAGTTCTCTGCCTCTATTCTATATATCGTCTCTATCAACCGAGAAACTATTGAATTTTTCGGGCCTCTCGTTCCGGAAACCACTTTTCACGAACCACGGCTTTAAGCCGGGTGGCACCCTCAAACTTGTTTGGGGGTGTTGACTTCAAAGGCTTAAGCGACAACGAATTTGATTTTCGTCAGCCGGGCCTTCGGACACTGCTGCTGCAGCTCTTCAAGAATTTCCGGACTGCACAATTGCAGCTCGTACTTATATGCCGGCGAATCCACACTGACCTTCAGCTGGCCGCCGGAAATATCAACAATTTCACAATGCCGGCAAAGTTCAGCGGGCAGCAGCTGGCTCCACAGCTCAGCTACCGCGCTATACTTGGCCTGCATCGGTGAGATATGCTCATCCAAAAGCTGCCGGACAGCGTCACCCAACTTTACTGTGCCTTTCGGTATTTTTGCTATTCGGTACTTGAGGTTATTCTGTAATCGTTCGAGCTCATCCATAATACACAATTCACGAAACTGACAAGTCCGCTTTAGTCCGGCGACCGTGAACTATCCCAAGTTAATAGGCATCAGGACGTAGAGAAAATTTGTCCCGCTTTTTATCAGGCCCGGTCTGTCCGGCTGGCCTAAGTCGAGTTCGAACTCCGGCGTCTTGATAACTCGCAGAGCATCTATCAAATACTGCGGATTAAAGCCGATTTCAATCGGCTCGCCTTTATAATCGATTGGCATATCGACCTGTGCATCGCCCGTCTCCGGTGCTCTGCCGGAAAACACCAGCTTGTCCTTTTCAATCGACAGCTTAATACCCCTTGACTCCTCGCTTGTCAGCAGCGATGCGCGGCGAACAGCACTCAACGCCCCCTCGGTCGATAGCGTCAGCTTCTTGTCATAATCGGTTGGGATTATGTCCTCGTACTTCGGAAAGTTGCCTTCCACCAGATTCGAGCTTATAACAACGTTCGCACAGCTTATCAGAATCTGGTTATCTACGAGTTTAACTGTAACGCTGTCTTTCTCATTGCTGCCGACTTTATCTAATAGTCCCATCGCCTTGGCCGGCACTATTATATTCGCCGGTGTTTTGTCTTTCGCCGGGGCGGAAGCCAAGTTGACTCTGCACCGTGCTAATCTTCTGCCGTCTGTGGCAACCAACATTAGCTTCTTGTCCTTAATCTCCCACAGCACGCCGTTAATAGCGTAGCGGCTGCTTTCTCTGGCCGTCGCGAACAGACTCTGCTCGATACCAGCCTGAAGATTACCCAAAGAAATCTTTATATCACCGGCACCTTCGAAACCCGGCACCACCGGATACTGCCCCGGCTCCTGGCCGTAAATCGTAAAGTGGCTGTCGGCCCCTTTTATTTCACACGTGCCCTTTGAAGCCTCTAATAGCAGGACCTCGTCAACGCTTTCACGCACAATCGCCGCCAGCCGGTCTGCCGGCACGATAACCTCGCCTGCCTTTTCGACCTGCACCTCAGAGATCAGATAGTTGATACCGACCTCTAAGTCCGTCGCGCATATCCGAACCGTTTTCTCCTCGGCAGTAATTTGCACGCACCGCAGTATCGGCTTGGGGGTTCGGCTCGGCGCCACGGACGTCAGAAGACCTAAGGCCTCGCTAAGGGCAGCTCTGTTGAAATTTGCTTTCATGTCAGGCTTTGGTCCCCTCCTATCGGTCCCTTCTTTCCTATCAGCCCCTTCTCTCTGCGCATTTGGCTTAGTTTCAGGCACTGCTTTGTTTGAATTTGCTTTCATAATAAACCTCTGTATTAAAATATCAAAAAGGGCAAAATATTAAATTTTCATGCCGTAAAAAAATATCAGCGTAGTTTACACCAAAACTCGCACCTTCACAACATTATTTTCGCAAAAAAGCTGAAGCCTCTCGAATATACCTCAGTCCTGCAATCGCTACACCAAGCAGAGCCGCGACTGTAAAGGAGCGGTAATTGCCCCTCCGGATTCAAAGCCGGCGCATATCGAGCACACTTAATTTCTGTGATTGGTTTTACGTGCTGGTTGCAATAAAAATCATACCGGCATCAACCGGATTAGAGATGCAGATAAGGAAGGATTTTTTGTTACTCCAGGAGAGCATTTCCACAAGAAGGAATTGGTTGATTTGCAATCTCTTCCCTGTTTGCCTATTTGTGGTTTACTTTAACATTAAGGTACTTGACGCCCCATTTCAGGGCCTCTTGATGATTGGCGAAAAACACGTCGAGCCGGTTTCCTTTGATGGCGCCGCCTCTGTCGAGAACCTTCACAGCTCGACCGTTGCTATAGCCGGGGATGAGCATTTCAGTGCCGAACGGGTATCGTCTGTCTGCCGCCACAAAGGTATCGCCAGGCTGTATTTCGTGTCCACAGGCTGTTATTCCATCTGAATATTGACCACAGCATTTCGGGCAGGGGCAATAGGCCGTTATACGCATTCGTATGCTTTCCCATTCGCCGGGCTGCTCGGCGTTACTCTGGGAATTATCGGGCTGTTTGTTTGTGGTGTTCTCTGGCTTATACAGTTCGGACTCGGCTGTTATTCCGGATTCGTTCAAAACAGGGCCACTGCCGGTTTCTACCTTGGTTATGGTAGTCTTGAGTAAAGTTATAGGGTCATCACCTTTTGTGCGGGCCGTATTGGCGATTGAACTCAGGATGCAAATGACTGCTGTCAGATTTATCAGCTTTAAAAAAACGCCAAAGTTTTTGTCTGTTGCTTTTTCCAATGGACACCCTCCTCACAAACAGGTCATTTGGATTCGCAATATTTCAGATTAATCGTGCTGTTTCAGTTAAGCCCCTCATTCCCTGAATTGTTGCTAATATTGTACCGTAAAGCCCGTTTCAATTCAACCCAAATAGTCGCGAAACGGCCTTCACTGAGTCAATTGCGGGCGTATCGGTAAGAACACAGACCTTTTATAGGTCCATAGCGAAAAGTTTTTCCACGTTCACCCCGTTAGAAATGAAAAATACGACGTTATCTAACGGGGTCAACCGCGCCCCCATATCTTGCTTCGCAAGAAGCAATGGGGGCCACTTAAATCCCGGTTTACGGTGCCGGCCGATACAACCTAATATCATCGAAGTACATCGTACCTGAACCACCGGCTACCGGATTCTTCTTGTTACCAAGACCAATAGCAATCGTATTGACATTGGCCAGGTTCACGCCCTGGTCGGTAAAGGCCTGCAGGTTGATAGTCCATTCCGTCCAGGCCTCTATCTGAGCTGCATTTGGGTTATCATGGGTGACTACCGCATTGCCGTTGAGAGCAACATACAAGGGCTCAGCAGCATTAGACACAACACTCTGGAACCAAATTGATAGCACTCCAACGCCTTCCGCAGTCCAGTCTCGTCGGGAGCTCAACGTTTTCTCCACCTCTGAATACTTGAGCTTGCCCTGCTGATTGTTGTCATAGAATAACGGCATCGACTTGCCGCCTCCGTGAACGATAGTTTCCTCCATATAAGAACCTGTGGTTTCATCGCCAACCATAGAGCCGGTTCCGTTACCGGCATATGGTGGTTTGGTAGGATGTGAGGCATAGCCAAATCCATCTAACCACACCCACCATATTTCGTTGTTGCCAACGTCGTAGTCCTCAAAATCATCTATCCCGATAAAGTCGGCTACGGTAAAGCTCAATACGTTGCCTTTGCTGATAGTTCCGTCGGTATTGTACTCATCGACACGCCAGTAGTAAGGCCCGCCGCCCCACTCTACGCCTTCGCTTGGGGTGTAGGTGGTCGCGTTCTGACGGCCTCTGTATACGCCGGTCGCATCGGAGGCATCGGCGTCCTTAACGGCCTGGATGTCCGTGCCGAAGTACACGTCGTGCTGAGCGGCATTGTCGCCTGCCGACCAGGTGAGCGTGGCCGCATCATTGATATCCGGGTTCGATCTGTTTGCCGGGCTCGGATTCCACGCGACGAGCGGATCGCCTCGCATGACCAGGGTGATCTCTTCCTGCGCCAGAGCCCTGTCGTAGATGCGGAAGTCGTCGATATCGCCCATGAGCGCGGTGCGGCGGTCTCTGGCGCCGTCGAAGGTCTCGGCCATAGAGTCGGCGCCGAGGAAGCCGTAGCGGATCGCACCGCTGCCGAAGGTGGGACCGCCGGTCATGGTCGCGTCCAACCGGCCGTCGATGTAGATGGACATGAAGCCCTTGTTGTACACGCAGCAGACGTGGTGCCAGAATCCGTCGTCGACGCGCGTGAGGCTGCCGAGCTCGGCCAGCCCGCTGCTGGTCGTGACGTCGTAGTCGATAAGGCCGAAGCCGGCGCCGTAGCTGTCTATCGACACACGCCAGTAGTTGTCAGGGCCGAACGAGCCTAATATCTGAGTGCCCTGGTTTTCCGTGCGCATCCAGCAACAGACGGTCGACTCGGTATAGGCGTCACCTTCGTATGTGAGGTTGCGGATCGCGACGTAGCCGTTCTGTCCGAAGTTCAGAGCGGAATCGCCAACCAGTCCCGGTATGGTCCAATCGGCGGTGCCCATCAGGGTGCCGTGACTTGCATGACCGGAGGAGTCGACCGCGGTGGAGCCCTGGGCCTCGTCCAGTTTGTACAGAGCGAGAAGGTTCGGATCGCCGATCGGGATATCAGGAATCGTGGTGAAGCTCCAGATATCGCCCGTGTGCGTTGTGGCGCCGTCGAATTCATCGACCCGCCAGTAGTAGGTTTTGTCCGGCTCGAGCGCGCCTGGGTCGTAGGTCGCGCTCAAAAACAGCAAACCACCGGAGGCATTGCCCACCTCATCAGCATTGTCGCCGAAATATACGCTATGCAGTTTCGCATTCATCCCGGCCTCCCAGCTGAGAGTCGCGCCGGGATCGGCGAATTGTGCACCGTCGGCGGGATTGGGTTCATACGCCTTTATCGAGGGAACGGTGAAGCTCCAGACGTCGCCCTTCCAAGGGCTGTTCGGATCGGCCTCGTTGACCTCGTCGATTCGCCAGTAGTAGGTTGTGCCGGGAACAAGGCCGTCCGGATATGCAAATCCAGGAAAGCCGGCAGGATACAATGTTGTAGCCTGGTTGCCTCGGAATGTGTCACCGGCGCCATCATTGACGCCGTCAAAATTGTCACCTAAATAGATATCGTGTGAAACCGCGAAGACTCCGGGATTCCAAATGAGATTCGCCCAGGTGTCTTCATTCCGTGAGCCGTCGGCCGGCAACGGGCCGGATGCAAGCGGATTTGAGCCCGCAACGGAGATTTCCATTGTCTGCCGGACCTCGTCCTGAGAGAGTTCCCGGCTGTAAATTCGCACCTCGTCGATCAAACCGGTGAAGTTCCGGTCGGCCCTGGGGCCGCTGCGACCGATGTTGAGGTCGATTCCCACGGCCGTGATGAACGGGTTGGTGCCGTTGCCGACGATGACGCGGGCGTCGGGCTGGACGGCCTGGATGGCGTTTCGCACC
>CAZLIO010000072.1:10201-10709 GCA_964559025.1 uncultured Pirellulales bacterium
CGGGCTCGCCATCAACGTAGAACTGGACGTCTTCCATCAGGCCGCCTTCCGGGAGCACCGCCGCCACGTGATGCCACTGCCCGTCGTTGACTATGGTCTCACTACGGTTGTTGCCGTTGCCGTGCTCGATGCGCACGCGACCGGCGTCCAGGCGAAATTCCACTTTCAGGCCACCTCCTTCGCTTCCCCAGCTCAGCATTTCCGGTTCTGCGCCGGCGGTCGTCTGAATCCAGCAGGCAAGTGTCCAGGGAGGCCCCATAATACCTTTGTACCCGTCCACGCTTACATGGTCGTCCGTTCCATCGAGTTCCAGAGCCCCACCATGCACGCCGTCATTCACGAAATGTGCATCGGCAATAAGCGTGCCGTGGCGGTCATTGCCGGAAAAGTCCTGGGCGTCGCCATCAAAAGGCCAGTAGCCCTCCAACCCAGTGATGACATCACCCGTGGCGGTGCCGCCTGCAAGGGCCAGCGCGGCTATCGCTACCAAACACAGTCTCTTCTTCCA
>CAZLIO010000073.1:0-10702 GCA_964559025.1 uncultured Pirellulales bacterium
TGGCAATAACAACTTACAGATTCGAGCTTGACAGACTACTAAGTTATCTGTCCACTCGAAAAACTCGGTGTCCCTTCGGAAAACTCTATCTTGATGACGCTATCTCTGGCTGCGATTATCAGCTTTGTCGGTCTGTTCGTAGATTTGAGCGATATTGTAGAGCAGTGCTTCGAGTTTCGAAAAATATTCATCTTCAGAAAACTTCTCTTTTGACACACGGAGCTTTATGACTTCAAGCTCAAGGCGGTCCCGTTGCGCTCTCAGGCCGGGCCGTATTTTATTCTCGGCTTCGCTGTGGACTATGTGAAACTGATGGGCGCGGTAGCCATCAAGAGATGTGCTGTCCTCGGCCTTTCGCACAGGCCGGATGCCTCGAAACCAATCAGCGCGAGTGCCCAGTCCATCTCCGTTGTCGTCGAGCAGGGCATACTCCGTGACCAGGCGACCGGCGGCAGAGTAGAATTCTTCAACGCGGCCGGAAGCGGTCAGAAATGCCTCAAGCAGGGAGGTTTGACCATCCTTGTCAAGGTCCGCTTGTGGCTCGGCTATCGCGCCGGCCAGATATTGGCCAAAACGCGTATAGTTCTGTTCATAGCCGCTCTTGGTCGCGGTGATCACAACACGCCCCTGCCCAGACAGCTTGCTTAGGAAAGGGGCGCTTGACGAGGCGGTGTTAATCACTACAATTGGCCTGAGCAATGGCTTAAGCCATTCGGCCAAGTCATCTGCCGAGATATCGGGGCCCCGGAGGTTAAATTTCGCCGTCCTGCCGTCGAAAGTTCCGTGCCCGATTAGAACCAGCCACAAAGCAGCGGTGGTCTGTTTCGATTCACCCGCCAATGTTTTTTGCAGTATCGTACGATCATTAGACCCTTCAACTTTGTCTAAACCAATTGCAGCAAATTTCGTATCACCTTTTGAACAAGCTTCCTCCCAAAGACGGGCCCATTTGGTGAATTGCGCCCCATACTCCTCAGTTCCGGCAGCACCGATGACAACAATTACGGTGGGCTTTTGATAGTCTTGACTGCCGATCTTACTTTCTTGCGAAAATACGGGGGCGACATTTGCTGAGAAAGCAGCCACATCGACAATCAATATACTAACGAGCAATATTGTTACGAGTTTCATGGCATCCCCTTCCAGCGGCGCAGAGTCCATTCTCCAGCAAAGCACATCAGAATAAGCAGGAAAGTGGCCGGTAATATCCCCCGCAAATCCCACAATGGCTTAATCCAGGTATCCGTGATAGGGGCATCCCGACTGGGCAGG
This sequence comes from uncultured Pirellulales bacterium, assembly GCA_964559025.1. Classification (GTDB taxonomy): domain Bacteria; phylum Planctomycetota; class Phycisphaerae; order Sedimentisphaerales; family Anaerobacaceae; genus NIOZ-UU13. Next base: position 1,273 of record CAZLIO010000073.1, read on the forward strand.
CTGCGAACAAAACTGTCTAACGCATCAAGTTCAATAACCTGACCTCCAGTCTCTCGCGCAATTCTTTCAAGCAGCGGGCGGTTGGTTCTGATCGACCGGAACTCATGGGCTTCGAGATCGACGGCCCAGCCGGTCTTTGCCTCGCCGACCTCGAGACCATTGGCATCATTCACAACGGCTGTAGCAAAGTAGCTGCCATTATAGCGGGGGATGTACGTGGCCTCAAACAGCCCGCTTTCAGTGAGCACGGGTTCGGCAGTCAGTTGCAGATTCTGACCCTCGGGGTCATGCACTTCTATGGCAATCGAAACATTATCCATTGGCTCAAAATTTTTCTTGCGGACCTGAACTTGAAATACTACCGGCTGGTTTACCTGGTCGCGTTTATGTGCGGCTTGGAATGAAATCCGATTCGGCACGTCTGCGACCAGCCACCGCAGAGTCTGTCTCCAGAATCTGTTCATGTCATCACGCATTTCGTTCTGTTTCAGGCCCCAGCGCCAAATATCGCCGATAGTCAGTGCTGCTGCTCGCCCGTTACCATATCTATGTACAACCAAAGCCGGGAGCTGCTGGGCCGGTTCTTCGCCGACGGTAGCAAGTACTCGCGCACCCGGCTTGACGGCCCGCACGCAATTGAGCACACGAAATGCGGGCATCTCCAGGAGCCGCTGTAGTTCATCCTGCTCATTGTCGCACAATCTGGCCCACGGCTGCAGCCAGCCTTCGCGGGTCAGGTTCAAATAGGCTCGAGTTACCGTTTCCTGCCGGGCCAGCCGGTCCAGATAGACCGGCAGAATATGCACGATGGGCGTGCGATGAAAGTTGCCCTGTTGGAACGATTCTTTCCCGCCGAGCATTAAGAAACCACCGCCGCGCTTGGCAACGAACTCCTGAAGCAGCTCCATTTGGTCATGCGAAAAGAACTCTGCTTCGATGTCATCGAGGATGACTGCGTGATAGCCAAACAACTCTTCTCGTGTTTTGGGAAATCCATCGCGAAGCTCCGCCTCGTTACGTGTGTTAAGGCGCACGAGGACCGGCTGGTCGTACTGCTCGGTCTGCTCCTCATCTTTGTTATCGAATCCGCGAAACAGTGGATTGCTCACCTCACCGGCGCGTCCCCGCCAATCGTATTTCGGCTCCCGTCTTGCGACACGAAGCAGTCCCACTAATTGCACCTGCTCATCTTCACTGATTGCCCGCCGCAGGAATTTATATTCCCAGTTCGGCCTGCCGGTTACATACAGAATCCGGTATGGCCCCTTGCCACGGTCCACAACAAGTGTGCGTTTATTGTTGACCAGTGTCGCTTCCGATGGTGCTTCGAGCTGGTCCGACCCGCCCGCCGTAGCAGTGCTGCTGCGGAGGGTGGGCAATCTATCCTGCTCGTCGGGGCGAAGCCCGCCGTAGCCTGGCGAAATTTCTTCTGCGACGTTAAGATGATAGAACAAAACACCGGTCTTGTCCGGACGCAGACGAAAACGAAATACCTGTTTCTCATCGTTTTTGGAGATTTTGCGTGTTTGTCGTTCCACCACTTTACCTGAGTTTTCAATCAAGCCCACCGCAATGGTCTTGCCGGCGTATCCGGAGGCCTCAACATCGGCCTGGATCGTCACTGGAGCATCTTCGAAAGACGTCTGGCTAACAGAGACATTTGTTAGGGAGATATCTTTTAGTGGTCGCCGGCCACCTATTATGACCGGGTAAACCGGCGGCACACCCGAGGCCGCGCCAATTGTCCCGCGGCGATGTACCGCCGACCGGTCGGCTCCGATGGTAGGCGGCGCCGCTTCGGCTGCAATTGGTGCTGGGTAGAATTGCTCAGCCATATCCGTAGCATTGCCGTCGGTCATCAAAAGCACGCCGGCCACCGGCCTGCCTCGGTAGCGTTCGGCTATTGTTCGCAAGGCCACACCGATCGCAGAAGCCCTGCCGTCAAAAGTCAGCTCTGAAAAGTCGGTTGTTCGGCGTAACCGCGAATCAAATACGTATTGTCGAACCTGGAAATTATCAGCCAGAGTGCCAAGCCAATCGGCCCCGCCGAAGGTGGGTTTGACCCGCTCCGGGGCTTCGCCCCGGTCGATTTTTAATTCAGCTTGCCCGCTGCGGCCCGTTGCGACTTGTCGCAACGCGGCGAGAAGGGTTTCTCCGCGGCTTAGGCTCATGTCGTGGTCCCGAACGTTCATGCCGCTGCTATTATCAGCAATAACCACAAACAGATTAGCCCCGGATTTGGCACGTCTCCCACTCCACAACGGCTCCAGCAGACACAGTAACAGCACCAATACGCCCAAAAGCCTAAGACAAAAGGCGATCTTGTGGGCCGCACCTATCTCCGCTGAGCGCCGGTACGACCAAACCAATAGTACAACGGTCGCAATTAACACCGGCACGGCCGGCCAGACCCACGGGCTTTCAGGGATTGTGATGGACCCGAGCAATATCATTAGTCACCACCTCCCAGGTTTTCATAGTACCTTCGCACCAATTCGGCAAATCGGCTGGGTACCGGGTCGCGATCGATAGGTACAAGCGCCTCGTCCGACTGAAGCTGAGCTAACTTGTCGCTGAGATGTTTACGCAATTCGGTCAACGGATTGGTGATCTGCTGCTGGACAAGATCCCACTGCGGCTCTTTGCCGTGACGCTTGAACTCGGCCCGGATCGCGCGTGCGCGGTCTCGTACTTTTGCCGCTTCATCGCGTAATTCGCGTTCGGTAAGCATTTCCTCCACATCGCGGAGGCGGTCGGACCATTGTCTGAAATCTCTGCCGGTGAACGGGCCGTTAGGGTCAATCCTGTCCCATTGCCCGGATTGATTGCCGCCCCAGCCGCTCGGCTCGGCTCGCCCGCCGACGTCAGCTAACTGTCTTCGCGAGCCGCTGCGTGGGGAATCCTGTTGCCGGGCGCTGTTAGGGTCAGCATCGGCAGGACTATCCCCGCTTGTGGGTGCATTTGCAGATGCCCTGCCCTCCTGTGGCTGATTCGCGGATTGCCTGTCCCGGGGTTCACCATCGGCTCCGGATTGAGCGTCGGCACGACGCTCCTGATTCGCCGCCGAGTCCACCGGCTCATTGGGGTCACCTGTTCGCTGCCGGCCGGCACGAGCAGCCTCGTCATCAACCTGCCTAATCAGCTCATCGAGCTGTTGTCGGGCCAGACGCAGCGATTCAGCCTCGTCGCCGAGCACATTTCCGGCAGCCTCTTCGACGCCTTGCCTTATGTTTTCGATTCCTTTACCGGCCCGTCGCTCAATCTCCTGCGCCTGCGGCAGGAAGCTGCGTCTGAGCAGCTCACCGGTTGCCTCAAGCGTCCTGTCAACATTGTCGGTGCTTGCCCTGCGCAACGTATCGTAGAGCTTTTTCGAAAGCAGCGGCTCGGAAGTCTCCGCCTGCTCGCTCACATTTTTCATCTGGTCAATCAGCTCTTCGGTACTCTTTCTCTGCCCTTCGACCCGCTCCGCTATTTCGCGGTTCACGCCGGAATCCGCAAGTGTCTTTCGTTCCGAATTTATCTGCTGTTCTATCTCATCGGCTATTTCTTTCTGTCGCTGGTCGAGCTGCTGCGCCTGGTCTCGCATATTGCGCATCTGCTCGGTAAACTGCCCGGAGGTTCTGCGTTGGAATTCGTCACGCATCTGCTCCAGCTCACGCTGTGCACGCGTGGCCGAAGTGACGGCCCGTGAAACCATCCCCTGCTCCAGCTCCTCAGCAGACTGACGGATTCTTGACCGGCTCTGACCGAGCCGCTCTCTTGCCTCAGCCATACGCCGGCGGTTCTCAGGCCTCTCCATTCGCTGCTGGAGCTCGTCAACGTCTCGAAGCGCCTCTAACTGTTCTTCTCTGAGGCGCTTTAGCTCACGGCGAATCTCCTGCCTCTGCTCCTCGTTCCGGGCCTGCCGAAGCGCTACCTGAGTCTCTTTGAGCTTGTTGCTCATTTCATTTTGCCGTCGTGCCAATTCGCGAAGCCGGTTAAGGACCTGAAGATCCTCACGCTGAGTCGTTTGCTCCTGGGACTGGGCCAGACGCTCTGTCTCATATCGGTCCTCTCTTTGTCTGAGCTCCAATTGCTGCAATTGTTGCTCGGAGCGGGCAGAGGCACCGTCATTATTTCTACCGGAGCCCCGGCCGCGTGCAATTTGATGCTCGCGTTCTCTCAATTTGAGCAGCTCTTGATAGGCTAACTGCTCCGCGGCCAACGCCGGCGTCAGCTCTGCTGCCGAAGCGGACTCCACCGCCTCACTCAGATGCTCCAGCGATGTCTCCATATGCTTTGTAGCTTCCTGCAGCGCTTTAATCGCGGGCGGGTCTTCGGCCTGAGTCAAAGCCGACTGAGCCTGCTGAAGCACATCAGCCTGCGACTCATGGACGACATCGAGGTCTTCTTTGTGGTCATCAACTCCGCCCGACTGTTCGGCCTGCTGCTTGAGGTTCCACGTAGCGATGATAATCTGCTTCTGCAAACGGGCGAGCTGCTCGCCTTGCCGGCCCTGCTGCTGTCCACTGTTTTGCTGGTTCTGGCTGCGCTGGCTTTGGGATGACTGGCTTTCGCGGAATACCTCCTCGAAGTGGCGTATCTCCGCAAAGTACATATCGCTGGAGGTTCTGCGGGTCTTGCCGTCCGGACCCACATCGTCGGCCCAGAAGTAGTACGTCAGCAGCTGATCCGGCTGGGTGTTAAGCTCTTCCAGCGCCAGCAGGTGCTGAATTTGTTGATTCTCATTTGATACCGCCGACTGACTCAGCGTGACGTCTCTGCTCTGGGTGCCTGCAAGGGTGTAACTCAGCCCATATCCGGTCACGCCATAGTCGTCCGAGACCTCAGCTTCCAGGCTCAGCTCCTCTAAAGGCGACGCCAGCACGTCACGATTGGGAAATATGGGCTTGAGCTCGGGAGGCAGGTTCTTATGGACATCAATTACAAACCGCGGCGGCATCTTGTTCGTCAGCCCCTGAGCATCAGCCAGGTGCAGCTCATATCGTTGGTTCTGCGTTGCGGTGATTGAAGTGGTATAGATGTTTCCGCCATTGGCGGACTCATCATCGGCGCTTAGATCGAGAGCGGATTTGTCTTTGGCGACCCCTCCCTGAGGGACAAGCTGTGCCGTAGTTACCGGTTTGTTGAGAGTAAAGACAAAAGTAACCTCGGAACCTTCAATTACACTGACCTGCCGTGTGTTTTTGATGACCTTTTCGGGCAGTTTTGTATATGAGGGATAAACAATCTTCGCATCGGCTCTTTGGAGTGCGGGATGCTCATAAGCGCTTATTCTATAGTCGCGCGTACGTCTGTCCGCGTACTCGATATGGTAGAGAAGGTTGTTATTGACCTCTGGAATAAGACCGCCGAACACAGGGTCGTCAAGGTTCTTAGTCAGTGCCATCTGCTGTTTGTCCTGTTCAGATGGGCCGACCCAAAGCTTTGCCTCCGGGGGAACGCGTCCATCGAACCGTGCCAGTATAACTACCGCCGTTCCTAATTCCACGGTGGTGTCTCCCGGACTGACGGTGATGTTATAATCTCTGCCGGCCAGCACACCCCTATCGATTGTGAACAGAGAAGAGGTAGAGGGTAACAGTTGTAACAGTGCTAAAAAGATAAATGATAACGCTGCAATCCCACCAAACTCTGCTAACAGGAGCTTTTTTGATGACACACTCCGTAACCAATCGTATTTAGTCGCATGTCTCAGAGCTTCGCCGATGACTCGTTCCTGAAGATAGCCTAATTGACCGCCGAGTCCTTCCGGCTCTTGTTCTATCGCGGTCAAGAGTAACGCCTGCATATCAGGATGTTGCCGCTCAATATTTCGGGCCACGGCCCGGTAGTCCGGGTGCATGTGACTAAATTTGTATAAGGCCAAAACCGTTGCCAGCGCAGTTGAGATGCATAGTGCCCAGTTTGCGATAGGCGAGCTCCATCCCCAGAGCCAATCAGCACCTATCAGACAGATACCTATGAGCCCCGAAACGAACCAATAGACTGACAACTTCCACGCTAAATGCAGACGCCTTCGCCGTTTCACTATTGGTTGGAGCCGTTTGCGAAGAGCTTTTTCAATCATTTCTGTTCTCCCTCTGAAGTCAGAAATCAGAAGTCAGAGTCTGTCCTCTGTTTTTTGTTTTCTGTTTTCTGTCCTCCGTTTTCTGTCCTCTGTACCGGACGGGTCAACCACCCCGCCAGCCAGATCTCAATTAACGACACAGCTAACAATGCAATAAACACCCACCGCCAAACTTTCTGCTCATATTCCAATCCGGCGAGGCTGCTGTGACGCCTTACCTGTTCAGTTCGCTCGACTGCAACGCTTGAAGGCTGCTTGAATGAAACACCGAACCTCTCAAGATCTTCGATTGGCATGGCGGCTGTTTGGCATTCCTTGGCGGGCAGATTGACCGCAAAAAGCTGAGCAGACTCAGGCGAAGCGGCTATGTCGCCCCGCGAAGGAGGATTCCCAACGGACGACTCAATGGCATAAATTCCGGGCAAGTCCGTTTGAGTAAAGACCTGTTGGCCGGCATCTATACTAATCAGGGAATCATCGGGTTTGCGAATCTGCAAGTTCACGGCTCGATTGCCACCGGCCTTTATTGAGTGCGGTATGGGTATATGGTCACCTACGAAATACTGCGATTGCTGTCCTGCACGGACTCCGCCGTACTCAAGGATTGAGTAAAGCAGCGGGACAAATTTGGATGAAAGCGCGAGCTGACTGTCGGACGGATGCCAGCCGCAGGTAAATACGAGCAGCGAGCCTTTGCCCACAGGCAGCTCAATCCAGGCAGGATCGCCGTTATCGAAACGGGCTAACACCCGGGCGTCAGGCAAAGCAGCCCGCCGAAGGCGGGTTTGATCCAGTCCAGGGCTTCGCCCTGGCACCGAGCCGTCCTCCGCAGTAGTCCCGCTACGGAGGGCCGAAGTGGCTTTGTCGCTCCGCGAAGGCCCCGCCGAAGGCGGGTTTGATCCAGTCCAGGGCTTCGTCCTGGCCCCAATATTTATCAGTCGGTATTTCCAAAAGTGAATCTGGGTGAAGTCTCCAAAGCGAGGTTCGGAGAAAGGCCCCAGCAGCGGATGTTCGAATTCAATCCGGCCGAGCATGGCGTATCTGTTAACATCGGCCTCCTCAGATTCGATGGTTTCAATGCCTGCAAGGCCTGCGACGGTTTTGGCCTCGTCGATGGATTTCATAACGAGCAGAAGCGTTCGGCCCGATTCGAGGTATCGGTGCAAGGAAACAAGGTTCTCCTGGTTGACCGTATCGGCCGTAATAATCAAATGGGCCGTCTCAATGTCTATGGCTGCGATGGTCTGGTTGCCTGGACGGGAAATGACACGAGGCTTGAGTGCGCCGGTGGCCCCAAAGGCCCGCCGAGCATAATACAGCATTTCCTTGGAATCGTTGGGATTGTCGCTGCCAATGTATAGGATATTGACCTCCTGCTGCAAATATGGTGCTAAATAGAGGGTATTGTCAAAGTCGTGATCGTCGCCCGTCAATATCAGCTTCCGGGCTTCTGACCTGTCCGCCCGGTCCGGGGCACGCACGACAATGCTATGACCGGGCGGCACATAAACATCTAAAGCCCGGCCTGATGCACCTGCAGCCGTTTCGTAGGCCCAGTTCAGTTGAAATCGCTCTGCGGTCGCATCGGACGAGTTGGTGATTCGGATGCCGGGGCGGCTGCCATCAGCGGAACCACCCAGGCCACTGCGGTCCGTCACCAATTGTAATGCCGCATTGGTGGTACCCCGGCACCGAACCGGCTTGACCACCAATTCCATCTCTTCAGGCCATTCGTAGGCGTGCATCGCCTCAAGGTTGCTGCCCTCTTGCAAATCGCTGATAAGCACCACCTGGCGCATCGCGATAGTTTGTTGTCCATCGTTGACTTCATCGTCTTCAATAGCTTCTGCCGCGCTGACCAGGGCGTGACCAAGATTGGTCAGGGCCCAGCCCGGTGACAATTTCGATATATTTTCAACTACGATCGACGCGCGCTGGCTTGGATCCAACGCCCCCCATTGTTCGAATCCTATCAATGTTTTTGTGCTCTGATCGAAGCTCATAACGCACACTCGATCGGCTTGACTGACATCCTCTAATACTGACTGTGCCTCACTAATTGCCTGGTCCCACATTCCGGCACGACGCATGGATGCACTGGTATCGACTAACAGGACTATGCGCCTGCCCAGGCCGACCCGGCTCTCCACGGCCTCTCGTGGGAAAAAAGGACGTGAGAAGGCAAATGCAAGCAGGCACAATATGATGCACCGTAAAATCAGAAGCAGCAGGTTTTCTATACGGCTGCGGTTCTTGAATCGAGGTATTGTAGTACGCAGGAACATCAGTGAGCTAAACGTTATGCGCTTGCGCGTATGACGGCGAATCATATGCAGTACGATCGGTAAACCGACCGCGGCGATACCTGCCAGAAATAATGGATAAAGGAAACTCATACCTTAGTCCTGATTTTTGAACCACCTCTGTGTCTGATACGCTTTCTACGGCGCATCCGGTCCTGCAAAAAGTCCAGCAGAGCCAAGTCAAACGGGCGATCTGTTGGGAACAAATGGTAATCGATCCCAAGGTTCTGGCATGTGGACTTAGCTTTAATCAAATGTTTGTCCAGCATACGTTTGTAACTTGTCTGGGCGTCGGACGGATCGACGTACATGTTGCGCCTGCTCTCTATATCATGGAAGATTGCCGGCGAATCAAAGTCAAAGCTCAGCTCGGACGGATCCAGAACATGAAACACCACAACATCATGGCCGCCCGCACACAGATAATTCAAGTCTTGTTCGAGCCGGTCAATCGACGTTAGCATATCAGAAATCAACACGAGAAGGCCGCGCCTTGTCAGTGTTCCAGCTATGTGCTGCAGCGGCGGACCCAGGTCGGTGGCACTGCCCTCGGGGGATGCCTCCAAAGCCAGCATTAAGCGACGCAGATAACCTGACCGGTTGCGCGGCACTAAATATTGCCTGATCTGATCGTCGAATGTCGCCAAGCCGACGGCATCTCCCTGAGTAAAGAGAAAATAAGCTAACGTCGCGGCCAATGTGCCGGCGTATTGCGACTTGGTATAGCCTCCGGAACCGTAGCCCATCGATCGGCTGTGGTCAATTAGCAGGTGGCAGCGCAGGTTCGTCTCATCTTCGAATTTCTTGATGTAATATCGATCACTGCGAGCATAGAGCCGCCAGTCAATGTAGCGGGGGTCATCGCCAAGGGTGTATTGGCGGTACTCGGTGAACTCGACTGAAAAGCCGTGATAGGGACTTCGGTGAATACCCTTCCAGAATCCCTCAACGATTACTTTGGCCCGCAGTTCCATCGACTTGATCCTCATCAGCGAGGCCGGATCGATCATACCCCCTGCTTTTGCACGGGAAAGCTTGTCCCCGCGCGGACGGGGAG
>CAZLIO010000074.1:0-10699 GCA_964559025.1 uncultured Pirellulales bacterium
CGGGGGCATCTGGGAAGCAGAGAAATTTTCGCTGGAAATACATTGCGTATCGGCCGGCCCGGGTTATAATTCATGGGTAATTTTTGCAGTTTTCTAAAAGGGTATATTTTGTTTACTCTTGGGTGTAAGTATTTTTGCAATAAGCTGTTATAGCAATTATGCTCATCAGGAGGAAATCGTTAGAAGAAAACGTACATAGGCGTTTTTTTCGCTTGGTAACGTCTATGTTATTAGAAGCCTTAAACATATTTTCGGATTAAGGAGAATGAAAATGGCAAGACCTGTAACACTTTTTACCGGCCAGTGGGCGGATTTGCCACTGGAAAAATTGGCCAAAAAGGCGTCGAGCTGGGGTTATGACGGTTTGGAATTGGCTTGCTGGGGCGACCACTTCGAGGTTGACAAGGCCCTGAGCGATGGCAGCTACTGCAAGGCCAAGCGTGCCCTTCTGAAGAAGTACGGGCTAAAAGTGTACGCGATATCGACACACTTAGTTGGGCAGGCCGTGTGCGACAATATTGACGAGCGTCATAAGGCAATTCTGCCGCCGGACGTCTGGGGCGACGGCGAACCTGAAGGCGTCCGCAAGCGTGCAGCCCTGAAGGTAATCGACGCTGCCAAGGCCGCGAAGAAATTGGGTGTAGATGTCGTCAATGGATTTACGGGAAGCTCCATCTGGCACATGGTTTATTCGTTCCCGCCGAACCCGCCAGATGCAATCGAGGCAGGTTACAAGGACTTCGCGAAGCGCTTCCGGCGCATCCTCGACGCCTTCAAGGCAGAGGGTGTGAAGTTTGCTCTGGAAGTACACCCGACGGAGATTGCGTTCGATATTGCCTCGGCCGAGCGTGCCATTAAAGCCATCAGAGGCCACAAATCTTTTGGCTTCAATTACGACCCCAGCCATCTCGCCTACCAGGGCGTGGATTACGTTAAGTTCATCCGTACTTTCGGCGACCGTATCTTCCACACTCACATGAAAGACGTCTGGTGGGGACATGGTGACGGAACGGTTGGTGTCTTCGGCGGTCATACAGAGTTTGCCGACCCTCGCCGCTACTGGGACTTCCGCTCGATTGGTCATGGGGATATCAATTTCGAAGAGATAATTGTGGCGCTGAATGATATAGGCTACCAGGGGCCGCTTTCCATTGAGTGGGAAGACAGCCGAATGGACCGTGAACACGGCGCAGCAGAGGCCTGCGAGTTCATAAAGAAGGCGGACTTTAAGCCTTCACAGGTCGCCTTCGACGCGGCATTTGAGAAGAAATAGCAATCCCTCGACTTCCTTCGACACTGCTCAGGATGGTGAGCTTGTCGAACCACTGCTCGGGATGGTGAGCTTGTCGAACCATTACAGAAAGGTTAGTTATGACTGACAGAAACGGATTGGGCCGGCGTCAGCTCTTAAAGAGAGCAGCCGGCACTGCTGTGGGGGCGGTGGGATTTCCGTACATTGTTTCTTCGTCAGTTTTGGGTAAGGCCGAGATTATAGCGCCGAGCGAACGAATTACTATGGGCTGTATTGGTGTTGGCTGGCAGGGCGGCAGCAATATGAACTCATTTCTTCGCGAAAAAGACTGTCAAATTGTCGCCGTCTGTGACGTTGACAAAAACCATCTGCAGAGCGCGGTCAATCGAGTCAATGAGGAATACAAAAACAAAGACTGCGCTGCATACGCGGATTATCGTGAATTGTTAGCGCGTGATGATATCGACTCAGTATCGCTTGGTCTGCCCGACCATTGGCATGCGATTCCGGCTGTAGAAGCTGCGAGGTCGGGCAAGGACATATTCGGTGAAAAGCCCCTGTCGCATAATCTAAGGCAAGGCCGAGCTATGTGCGATGCGGTCAAGCGTTACGGCCGGATATGGCAGACCGGAAGCTGGCAGCGTTCGGAGGCCAACTTCCGCTTTGCCTGCGAGCTGGTTCGTAATGGCCGCGTCGGCAGAGTGCATACGGTTGAGGTAGGGCTGCCTTCGGGACATACCGACTTCGGCGAGACCAAGGGTCAGGAAGGGATTTGTCCGCCTCCCATAGAGCTTGACTATAACTTCTGGCTCGGGCCTGCGCTATATGAGCCGTATTGTCCGGCGCGTGTGCACAAGAACTGGCGGTGGGTCCTCGACCACGGAGGCGGACAGTTGATGGACTGGGTCGGGCACCATGTCGATATCGCCCACTGGGGTCTGGGTATGGACTACGGCGGCCCGTACGAGATAGAAGGCTCCGGGGAATATCCGAAAGACGGATTATGGAACAGCCCGACAAAGTATCGGCTGACGGCGAAATATCCCGACGAGGTTACGATGGTTATCGCCGGCGGGCACAGTGACATTCGCGGCGGGACAAAGTGGATAGGCAAAGACGGATGGGTCTGGGTTAATCGCGGCAATATAGACGCGCAGCCCAAGAAGCTGCTCGATGAGAAGCTCGGACCGGACGAGATACACCTGTTTCGTTCGCCGGGACATTGGCGTAATTTCCTCGACTGTGTCAAAAGTCGTGAGACCACGCTAACACCTTGTGAGGTCGCACACCGCTCGGCGACACCGGGCCACTTAGGGCAGATTGCTATGCGGTTAGGGCGCAAGATACGCTTTAATCCCAAAACCGAAGAAATACTCGATGACCCGACTGCAACGAGCTTGCTCGGAAAAGCAATGCGCAGCCCGTGGCATCTTTAGAATTGATTATTTACTATTTACTATTGATTATTGAAAACTCACTGTTCGTTTAGTGAGATACTATTTTATGAATCCTTGGTAGGAAGGCTGAAAATCAATTGCCATTCAATTGTGAGTAGTGGAGTTTTTATGATAAAGGAAAGAGGGATTAATCGACGTCAATTTATCAAAAATACAATTGGTACTGCGGCGGCTGTAAGTTTTCCATATGTTGTTCCAGGGTCTGCTCTGGGCAAAGCGAGTGATGTTGAGCCGAGTGAGCGGATTACGTTGGGCTTTATCGGTGCAGGCAAGCAAAGTAAACATCTGATGCGGTCTTTTTTGAACTCACCCGGTACGCACGTTCTGGCTGCCTGTGACGTCGATAAGCTCAAGCTGGCGCGCGGGCAGAAAATGGTCGAAGACCACTATGCCAAGAATACCGGCGGCACGTACAAAGGCTGTGACATCTACGGCGATTTTCGTGAGCTGCTTGCCAGAGATGATATTGATGCAGTGGTGATTTCCACGCCTGACCATTGGCATGCCATAATTGTGATTCAGTCTGCAATGGCCGGCAAGGACATTTACTGCGAGAAACCACTTTCTCAGACTATCGTCGAGGCCCGGGCAATGGTCAATGCCGTCAGAAGATACGGACGGGTCTTCCAGACCGGCAGCATGCAGCGCTCGGACTGGCACTTCCGTCTGGGTTGCGAGCTGGTGTTAAATGGATACATCGGGGAATTAAAAAACGTCAACGTCAATGTCGGAGGCCCTCCGGGAGATAGACCTCTACCGGCCGAACCTATACCGGATTATCTCGACTGGGATATGTGGCTGGGCCCGGCTTTGTCGAGGCCGTATAACTCGGAGCTTTCTCCGCATCTAAGCTGGGACGGCTTTCCTAATTGGCGCAATCACAGCAGCTTTGGCGGCGGCGGGATGACCGACTGGGGCGCACATCACTTCGATATCGCCCAGTGGGGTATGGGTATGGACGAGAGCGGCCCGGTTGAAATTATTCCCCCCAATGGCGCAGATTATAAGGTGCTTACCTATAAATATGCTAACGGCGTGACGATGACGCGGAGCAATCGTGCCAGGGGTGTCTTGTTTACCGGGACTCAAGGCGAGGTTAATACCGACAGAGGATACTTGCAAACGAAGCCCGAAAGTTTGAAGGACCGGCAAATCGGCCCCAATGAAATACACCTTTACGAGAGCAGGAACCATTATGTTGACTGGCTTGATGCTATCCGCAAACGTAGCAGACCGATTTGCGACATAGAGACCGGCTGCCGTTCGGTAAGCGTTTGTCATTTAGGCAATATAGCGTACAAGCTTGGCCGGCCGCTGAAATGGGACCCTGAACATGAGGTGCTTATCGGAGATGCCGGAGCCAGCCGGTTGCTTTCGAGGCCAATGCGCAGCCCGTGGCACCTTTAAAATTTACTATTTATTATTTACTATTGATTATTGAAGACCCACTGCTCGTTTAACGGTATATGATTTTGTGAGTCCTTAGTTAGGAGAACGAGAAGTCGATTGTCATTTAGTTTATTAGTCGAGAGAGGAGAGTTTTTTATTATGAAGAAATTTAATCGGCGTCATTTTTTGAAAAGTGCGACCGGCGTTACCGCCGGGGCAATAGCATTTCCATATATTGTTTCTTCGTCTGCATTGGGGCAAGCCGGCAGCGTTGCCCCAAGTAACCGTATCGTGATGGGAGCCATCGGTGTAGGCTCACAGGGTACGGGTGACATGCGTGGCTTTCTAAACAAGAAGGAAGTTCAAATGGTGGCCGTTTGTGATGTTGATAAGTCTCATCGCGACAAGGCCAAGAAATTCGTGGACGAGAAATACGGCAATAGCGACTGCGCAACGTACCTGGATTTCCGCGAGTTAATAGGGCGTGGCGACTTGGATGCCGTCCAGCTTGCGCTGCCTGACCAGTGGCATTCCATTCCTGCGGCTGCCGCGGCCGGGGCCGGCCTGGATATTCACGCCCAAAAACCACTGGCGCGAACAATTCGTGAAGGGCGGGCGATATGTAATGCGGTGCAGCGCTACGGCAGGGTCTGGCAGACCGGCAGCCAGCAGCGTTCAGAAAGGAACTTCCACCACCCCTGTGAATTGGTTCGAAACGGGCGTATCGGCAAGATATATAAGGTCGAGGTCGGCCTGCCGACCGGAGGCACCTCCGAGAATAAACCGATACAGCCTGTTCCTGAGGGTCTGGACTGGGACTTCTGGTTAGGCCCGGCACCCTGGGTGCCGTTCAGGGGCGTCTGCCACTGGGACTGGCGATGGATTATGGACTACTCCGGCGGGCAGCTTACCGACTGGGCCGGCCATCACATCGACATCGCCCACTGGGGCCTCGGCCTGGAGCGCACCGGTCCGGTCGAAATTGAAGGCAGAGGCGTCTATCCCAAGGACGGGATTTATAATGTTCCTTATGAGTATAAATTCACCTGCAAATATGCCAACGGCCTGACAATGGTCGTCGCAAACAACGAACAGCTTGCCCAGGGTGCAAAGTGGTACGGAGAATCGGGAAAGTGGATATATGTCAAACGTGGCAAGCTCGAAGCCAATCCCCCAAGCGTTTTGAAAGAGGTCATCGGCCCGGGCGAAATTAATCTGTACAGAAGCCGCGACCACAAGCAAAATTTCCTGGACTGCATAAAGAGCCGTAAAGAGACGATTGCACCTGCGGAGATTGGCCACCGGTCCATCAGTGTCGCATTGTTAGGGGAAATTGCAATGCTCACTGAGAGAAAACTGCGCTGGGACCCGGAAAAAGAAATCTTCCTCAACGACGATGAAGCCAACAGGATGCTTTCTCGGCCGATGCGCAGTCCATGGCACCTTTAAGATTGACTATTGATTATTGACTATTGTCCATTTGTTATTGTCATCAAATTAAAGTTTGCAGAAAAACGAAAGGAATGAAAATGAATAAGATGCAAAAACTGATTGGCATTGCACTTCTGGGACTGTGGTGTTTGTCATTGCCTGTGAATACTTTGCAGGCGGTATCGCCGGCGAAGCTGCGGGAAGTGACGCCGGAAGAAGTGCAAAAAATAGAAAAAGCAATGCCGACAAGGGCGACCGTCAGGGTGAGAAGCCCGCGGAAACTGCTGGTTTTCTGGCGGTGTGAAGGATTTTTCCACACATCGATTCCCGTGGTCAACAAAGCGCTCGAGATTATGGGCCAAAAGACCGGGGCGTTCGATGTAGTAACCACCGACGATTATTCGGTGTTCACAAGCGAGAATCTCAAGCAGTTTGACGCGGTGTGCCTGAACAATACGACCGGCCTGAAGTTCAATCCCAAAGAGACTCCTGAGCGGTGCAAGGCCCTGATGGATTTCGTCAAAAACGGAAAAGGGATAGTCGGTGTCCACGCGGCCACGGATAATTTTAACGAATGGCCTGAGGCACAGGAAATGATGGGCGGAAAATTCACCGGCCATCCCTGGACAAGCAACGGGACCTGGGCGATTAAGATTGACCAGCCAGACCATCCGCTAATGAAGGCCTTTAAGGGCAAGGGGTTTAAGATAAAGGACGAGATTTATCGAACCGACCCGCCACTGTATTCACGAGACAAGCAGCTTGTTCTGATGAGTCTGGATATGAGTGACCCGACCACCCGTAACGTCAAAGGATTCAAACCAACTGATGACGATACCGGTACAGCCTGGGTCAAGACCTGTGGCAAAGGACGTGTGTTCTACTGCTCATTAGGACACAATGACCATATTTTCTGGAACCCGGCGATATTGCAGCATTATCTCGACGGTATCCAGTTTGCATTTGGTGACTATAAAGTTGATACGAAACCGAAACCTATCGTTAGTTCAGGAAAGGGAGTAGAAATGGCAGAATTACAGGAATTACTGGAAAAGGTAAAGACGTATGATTGGGGCCAGAGCCGATTGGCGCTGACCGAGGTGAGCGATATCATAAAAAAGGCACACAGCTCACCTGCGGAGCTGAAAAAGATTGAGAAAAGTCTGCTGGATGTCCTCAGCTCGGATGCAAAGCGGGCCGGCAAGCAGTATGTCTGCAGGGAATTGAGCATTATCGGCACCGAACAGTCCGTGCCGGTGCTGGCTACAATGCTGACCGATGAAGAGACCTCGGATATGGCAAGGTATGCCCTGGAGCGGATACCCGGTACGGCAGTCAATGACGCATTGCGAAGAGCTTTAAGGGCGGCAAAGGGCAAACCGCAGATCGGCATAATCAACTCATTGGGTCAGCGCCGTGACAGAAGAGCGGTTCGTGCTCTGGGCAGACTTATTGACAACTCCGACCAGACGGTAGCTGCCGCCGCTGCTGCCGCCCTCGGCCAGATAGCCGATTCGAGGGCCACTAAAGCTCTGGCAGAAGCAAAGGACAAGACAAGCGGTAAATTACAAATGCTGGTTTTGGATTCTTATTTGAAGTGCGCCGACCAGCTTGTGGCCGATGGTAAAAGATCTGAGGCTTTAGCTATCTACAAAGAGCTCCAGAAAGCGGGTAATCCGGCGCCGATACGTACCGCTGCACTGCGAGGTATGCTTAGCCGAAAAGATAAAGACGAAAAATGAAAATCAAGTGCACAAGTCAGAAGTCAGAAGACAGAGGACAGAAGTCAGAAGACAGAGGACAGAAGGCAGAAGTCAGAAGACAGAGGACAGAAGTCAGAAGACAGAAGACAGAAGTCAGAAGTCAGAAGTCAGAAGACAGAGGACAGAAGTCAGAAGTCAGAAGACATCGCTCCGGTAGTCTTTTAGGGTGGAGCCTGCCCCACCAACTTTGTCTCGGTGGGCTAAAGACCACCCTACTGCTTTTGTTAGTGTGTTTTTGTACTGTTTGCTTTGCGGCTTCTGAGCAGCAGGATGACGCCATCGGGATAGTCCTGGACATTCTTAAGAGCGGCGAGGAGGAGATGCAGGCCGTGGCCATAGCAATGGTAAAGGAGATGCCGGGGACAGAAGTAACAAAAGCTTTGGCCAAAGAGCTGCCGAATCTTTCGGCTACCAGTCAGGTGCAACTATTGTCCGCCCTGGGTGACCGCGGGGACGCCGCTGCTTTGCCGGCGGTTATCACCGCTGTGAAAGTCAAGAACGAATCCGTTCGAATTGCAGCTCTCAAAGCAGTGGGGCAATTAGGTGACGCGTCGAGCGTTGGCTTATTGGCACAAACGGCGGCGGCGACCAGTGGCGCCGAACAAAAAGCCGCTCGCGAGAGTCTGTATCGTTTGCGAGGCCCGAAGGTCGATGGAGCAGTTTTGGCAGGCATCACAAAGGCAGGGCCGAAGACTAAGGTTGAACTGATTAAGAGCGCAGGCGAGCGCAATATATCAGCAGTTGTGAGCACTTTGTTGAAAACCGCATCGGATTCGGACCGCAAAGTTCGAGTCGAGTCGTTCAAGGTATTAAAGGTCGTTGCCGGCCCGGAGCATTTGCCGGCACTGGTCGAGCTTTTGTTGAATTTACGAAGCTCATCCGAGGCTAATGAGGCCCGGAAAATGGTAGCCGCCGTTGCCCATAAAATCGAGGACAAGGACCGGCAGGCCGAGGCGGTGCTGGCTGTGCTGCCTTCGGTTAAAGATATCAAAAAACAATGCTCTCTGCTGAGCGTGTTAGGCAAAATAGGCGACGGCAGCGCTTTGCCCCGGCTCATCGAGGCGCTGAACAGCGACAATATTGAGAGCCGGGGCGCCGCTATTCGCGCGCTGGCAGAGTGGCCTACTTCCGAGCCGGCGGCTGAGATGCTCAAAGCAGCCCAGAGCTCCGAGGACAAAGCACACCGGATATTGGCACTGCGCGGCTCTATCCGGCTGCTTGGGCTTGATAGTAACAGAGCGCCCCAAGAGACGATTGAAATGTATAAGAAAGCAATGACCCTGGCGCCGGATGCGATTGAAAAAAGGAGGGTGCTTTCAGGTCTGGCCAATACCAAATCTCTCGGCGCACTGCAAATAGCGGCAGATTACCTCCAGGACAAGACTTTATTCAAAGAAGCGGAATTTGCGGTGGTTAAAATCGCCGGGGGCATCTACGAAACCTTTCCTCAACAAACCAGGGATGTATTAGAGAAGATTTTGCGAACCTCTAAGAATGACCCGTTGCGTCAGCAGGCGCAGGAATTGATAAATCTGATTGCAGGATTGAAGAAGCAGGTGGAGGGTTGAACGAAAAAGAACATTGACCGGGAATTGATGCTAATTAGCATCTGTTGCGGAAAAGAAAAACCAACAATGTCACCCCTGCGAAAGCAGAGGTCCAGAACGAAAAAACTGGATTCCCGCTTTCGCGGGAATGACAAATACTGTTTAGACAATAGGAGCTCATTAACAAAACGAATTAAACAGGAGAAAAAGTTATGGCTTTTAAGATAGTAGGTAGCAGGGACGATTTGCGAACCAAAGGTAAAGCATTTTTAATTAACGGCTGCAAAATTATTATATGTGTATCGGCCTTCGTTTTGTCTGTCCTGTTAAGCTCTTGTGCCGGTCCGTTAGCCGTTGACCCGGTCATTGAAGCAAGACAAGGGATTGAGAGTGCCGATGCGGCTATGGGCGACTGGGAAGGAAACTGGAAACTTGAAGACGAAAGCGATTCCGGGCGGGTTGTAACACAGGTGATAGCTTTAGGAAAAGGCGAGTACAGAGCAAAAGTGCTGGAAGAGTTTGATACCCGCGAGGAACCGATAGCAGCTCTCGATGGTCGGCGCGACGGTGCAGTGGTGCGTTTTGAAGGACGAGCCGAACTAAGCGACGGCGGTGTCCTTAAAATCCAGGCGGTCATTGAAGGTGACAAGTTCAACGGCAGTTTCGAGGGAGACGCAACCGGCAGCTTCGCGATGGAAAGGGCGATTCGGGTTTCACCGACATTGGGGGCCGAGCCACCTGCCGGTGCGATCGTACTTTTCAACGGCAAGAACTTCAAGCAGTGGAAGCATACAAACAATAAACCGGTTGAAGATTCCGTGAAATGGAACCTGCTCAAGGGCGGCGCAATGGAAGTCGTGAAGGGCACCGGTTCAATTGTCACCAAAAAGAAATTCACAGATTTCAAGCTGCACGTGGAATTTAGCACGCCGTTTATGCCCGATGCACGCGGCCAGGCGCGCGGCAACAGCGGGGTGTATCTGCAAGAGCGATATGAGGTGCAGGTACTTGACAGCTACGCCCTCGAAGGCCAAGACAACGAATGCGGCGGAATATATAAGATCGGGGCTCCTCTCGTAAATATGTGTGCTCCGCCGACGCAGTGGCAGACTTACGATATTACTTTTTACGCCCCCGGTGCCGAGAAGACAAACGCCCGGGTGACGGTTGTTCACAACGGCGTGACGATACATGACAACGTAAGTCTTCCAAAGCCGACCGGCGGGGCCCTGGATAGTGACGTGACCAAAGCCGGCGGTATATACCTGCAGGACCACGGCAATCCTGTGCAATACCGTAACATTTGGTTAGTTGAATTGTAGGCAGCAGGGGTGGTTTGCGAACCGCCCTTACTGAGCCATCCCCAAGCGAGTCCCAATATTTCGGGACTCGCTTGAGGCTGCCACCCATCGTTATGTGTTGGTTTTGAACGTAACGTTGTGGAATAATTGTTATCGATTATGATTTTTGAGAATTTAGATTGGTGTTTATTTATTAAGGAATACTGATATGAAAGAACAGAAAAAAACTACCAACCAGCAGAGCAGCAAAATATCTCGGCGTGATTTTATGGGCGGTGTTGCCGCTGCAGCGGTATGCTCTATTGGTTTCCCGAGCCTCATCCGGGCCCAGGGACTCAACGAAAAACTCCAGGTGGGATTCATCGCTGCGGGCGGACAGGCCGGGTCTCATACGGGCCAATCCCACAGAGCGGGCCTTCAGTGCATCGCCTTCGCCGAGGTTGACAAAACCCGCTGGGACGGTGTCCTCGGCAAAAAAGGCTGGGAGAATGCCGCCGGCTATCAGGACTGGCGGAAGGTATTCGAGAAGCACGGCAAGGACCTCGATGTCGTTTTCGTG
>CAZLIO010000075.1:0-10663 GCA_964559025.1 uncultured Pirellulales bacterium
GCTCTTTTTCGCGGTGAAAGGCAAAAGAACGGTCAAGTTCTGCTGCAAGTTTTTCTAAATTGGGACGAAGCAGAGCAACAAGATGTGCACCTGCAATTTTGCCCTCTAATATCTCGGAATCGTCAGAACTGTGGATGCCGTATTTTTTCTTAATGCTTTCGGCCTCTTCCAATGTCAATTCTGTTTTGCCGTGAACCGACGCAAGCGCTTGTGTCATCTCCAGCGTGAAATCCTGGCCGGCTACAGGCAATTTCCGACTAAATACAAGTTCTTTGTCTTGAAAAATCAAAAGCTCACTAAAAGTATAGCCAATATCCAAAAGTGCAACTGTCTTATTCTCTTTTGAACAAAGATTATTGATGACATTTTTTAAGGCAAAGCCATGTTGCGTAAATAAAGAAGGCCTAATTCCTGCCAAGCTTAGCAATTCAAGGTATTTGTTGACTGTCTCTTGAGGACAGCAGGCTACGGCAACTTTGAGTTTTTTAACCCCACCTTCGGCAATCTCCCGAAGGATTTCGTAATCCATAACTGCCTGGTCTATCGGGAAAGATATATAGTTCCTCATTTCCCATTTGAGGGCCTGCAGGATTTCAGATTTGGGCATGAAGGGGATGACAGATATTTTCGTACAGCTCTGGGAGCAGTTTATGACCACGTTGATTTTTGCATCTTGTGTATTGATGTCCCGGAACAAATTTTTTAGTGCATCTAATTGGCCATCTTGACGGTCTTGGCGAGAGTCTATTCCTTGCAACTTAAGCTTCAAAAGAACTAACTTGCCTTGCTGATAGGCAAGCTCGGCTAACTTTATGGAAGAGCTCCCTATATCCAGACCGATAAATCTGTCTTTTCTCGGAAGAAATCTGGATATTTGAACAGGAAACCTGGCCATTTCAAATCTCGTTCCAATCGCCTTGTGGCATAACAGTATAATCTCCGCCGGAGAAGGTAAAACCTAACGGCATCGGTGAAAATATATCTGCGTCGTAATTTACTATGAAGCTCCGACCGTTCGCAGTATCTGCATCCTCTAATTCCAGATTATTAGTCGCAATGATTGTTCCATTAAATGTGGTGTTGTCCATATAACTAAACTTAATAGTGCTGCCGCTGTGAGCGCACATAACAAGGCCGTTGATAGTGCTGTTTTGCAAGCCACATCTTCCAATAGGCTTGCCGGTGTCGGAACTGTTAATACCACCTTGACCGGCAACTAAAGCAATATAATTATTACCATCAGCTTGGGCTCTTGTAGATAGTTCGGGTTTTATCTCAACAGTTATTGGCCCGTTATCAAAGTCAATTTCCTTTTCACAAATTACTGATCCATGGATCACGGCCCCATTTTGAATGGTAACGCCTTTATATGCATAATATACGCCTCCGTATGTACCGGAGCTAAATGTTAAATTATCTGCAACATGGACATCGCCAGGCGGGTTATCATCGGCTTGAGCAAGAGCAAGATATGTAGGGTAATCTATCGATGGATTAATCTTATCTTGATCAGCTCCCTGGGTTAGGGTATATGGACCGTCACCATCAAAGTCCTCTGGATAATTCACAAGATCACCGGCATTAAGTACAGAGGTAAAACAGCTCATATTACCATTCACAGTCCCTCCTGTAGAACCATCAAATTTGAGATGAGCGCCATCGGCATGTATAGCGCGTTCTAAGGCACTTGAGGTCAGAGCCAGAGTCTGTGTTATTACTCTGGATAGTCCACCAACTGTTCCCCGAGCATAAATCTGGATATCACTTCCTGAATCTTGCACCCAGATGGTAAAGGTTCCATTGCCAAATGACTTCTGTTGGGGATCGTTAGGATCTGGGCCGGGGACTGCAGGATAAGCAGTAGTGCGCCAGGAGCAATCGCCAGAGCCATCGGGAGCGGTGTTTCTCAGATACCAGATTGCCATATCTAATCCGGCATCGGCTAAGTAAATAGCCTGGCTATCGGATATTTGTGCCCCGGTACTTCTTGTACTGTATTGAACAAAACCAAGATATGCCCCGACCACTGAAATCAGGGTAATCATCACAATTAATGTGAACAGTAAGACCACACCCTTTTCGTGTCTCGTATATCGCGTATCATATATCATATTAAAAATTCTCATAAGTTTCTCGGTCTGACTTTTGTTCTGATCCTTACTGTTTCGTCACTTCTTTGTACTACAACATCGAGAGTGACTTTAGTGGCACCTATAGTTAAAGCTGTTGCCGGTGGAGATACCAAGTCCCTTAAAATCGGCACACCGCCTCCAGAGACTGGGGTATCTTCTCCATCTATATCGGCTTTATGTAAATCGTAAAAACTCTCACTGTAAGTAGAATCTAAAGTCGCATCATTGGCGTTATATAAATATAAAACATATGTATTGCCTGACAAATCGTCGTATTGAATAGTGTGAGCAATATCGCCACTACCAGAGTCATATTTACTGAGACTACCCAGGGCCATTGCTTTTAAGTCTCTGACTGTTTTTTCCATTGCGTAACTCATATCCTCGCGAATCTCTGTACGCAAGCTTCCAGTACCCCAGGCCCGCAGGCTCACTGCAAACAAATGTACACTTACACACATCAAAACCGAAAGAAGCGAAAATATGATTAGGGTTTCCAGCAGCGTAAAACCTCTTTTGTATCTGCGATCGTCTGTGTTTTGGTTATCTGCTATCATCTGCCGCCTCAATATTCAGCAATAAGAAGTGTCTCTACCGCTACAAATTGCGTACCTCCCTTTTGCGTCCACAGCACTTCCACTGTTACATCTTTTAACCCTGTATCAGAAACACTTGTACTTAAATTTGCATCAACATAGTCTACAGTCCACTGGCGTTGATCTACCCAATCAAAGCCGATAGCGCTTCCGCCTTCGGTGCCGGCGCTTATGCTACCGAAGGCAGTATCTTTCAGTTCCTCTATCTTTTCGTTAGCCAGATTAAGCGCGGTGAGTCTATATTCAAGAGCAGCATCAGCGCATATACCAACACTCATTGCCCCCATCAATGCTACTAACCCAACTACAATAAGGACAATAGCAATGAGTAGTTCAATTAATGTAAATCCCTTTGTCATTACGGCAGCGTACAATTGCTGGCAACTATATCATCATTAATTTCGGCCGACGTAAGGGTACCGTCTACCTCTGCCGCTACAACGTCCGCAACCCCGTCCAGCCCCTTGGAACAAATGGCATAGTAATCTGTGTCGGTTCCTAGAATATAATAATATTCATTAGAGGAATCAAAGGGGTCATTAAGCACAGAGTGAATAAGTTGAGGTCCGGTGCCGACGCCGCCTGCATCCAAATAGGTATCATATGGCGTAGTGCTGCTTGCAGGATAAGTGTCGCTATGGTGCATGGCATAAGATTCCATGGCGGTTTTAAGTGTCCGCAATTCACCCGTTGCCTTGGTGATATTACCTTCGTCCCTCATACCTTTAAGCCTTGGCAGAGCGATGCCGGCCAGAATAGCTATCACTACCATCACGATCATAAGCTCTATTAATGTAAAAGCCCTCTTCATTTTACTTTCTCCTTTCTGTTTCTGTTGAACACTTCTGCGAAATTCATAACTCTATATTAAATAATGAGTTACGCTCATTATTTCCTTGCAATCTCCTCCATCTCGGCTATTATGTAACTATCTCGACAAAAAGGACTTACAGCCAAAACAAAGGAGATTTTATCATGCAACATTTTCAAACTTCTTTCTTCTACGACCTGCAGGAGCTAATTCGCAATGCACCACTCCTTCGAAAGTATTATTATATCTTCAAAGCTCTTAACCTTTCAGCACTGCCGGATAAAAACTATGGTGTTGGAGCAACAGGACACTCGCGACACGCTATGCTCAGGGCATTCATCATCAAGCATCTCGAAGGTATAAAATCTGTGCCGCTCTTAACCGATTACCTAAACTCAAATCCACCGCTGCTGGAGATGTGTGGTTTTGAATTAGGCAATCTACCGGACCAAACGCAGTTCTACCGATTCCAACAGAAGACCAAAAACTCAACGCTCAAAGACATACACAAGAAAGCAAATGACTTACTAATCAAAGACGGCTCTGTTTCGCTCGATGAGTTTATCCTCGATTCAAAGCCGGTAATGGCTGCAACAAAAGAGAACAACTTCAAAAATCCAAACCGCAACACTCGAAACAAAACAAAAAAACCAAAACGTAATCCACGGGCAACTCTGAGCTACTACTCCTGCCAGCTCATCAACGGTAAGAAAGAAAACACGATCTTCTTCTGGGGATACAGAACACATGCCCTCATTACTAAAGAAGGAATCTGCCTGGTCGAGAAAACCTTGCCAAACAATATCACCGATGCAGAAGCTGCATTTAGCCTTATCAAAGAGCTAAAACGAAGATATCGCTTCAAGAAAAATGCTATCTTCATAGCTGATAAAGCCTACGATATCAGAAAGCTTTACAATTTCATTGCCGAGCAAATGAAATCAACTGCCTATATCCCCATCAATCCCAGAAATCAAAAAGAGGACAAGGCCTTTGGCCCACACGGCTGTCCTATGTGTGATGCCGGTATCGAGATGAAATCAGCCGGCAGATGGGCCGAGGCTGGCCGGGAACGAATCAAATTTAGATGCCCGCTGAAGGTGAGCAAAAAGACCGCCGTCAAATTCCACAATACCTGCCCAGTCCAACATCCTTCATTCGATACTGGAAAATGCTATGGCTGTACAAAATATCTCGACGTTACCGATGATGCACGCTCAAGAGTGCCGAGGGACAGCAAAGAATTCAAAGAAACTTTCAAAGACAGACAAATCATCGAGCCGTATTTCTCGCGTCTCGGTGACAGGGAAGTCGAACAAACAACACACTATTCGTTCACTGCCATAAGTAATCAAATGACTATCGCCCATCTTACCGCCAGTCTCGTTGGGGTAGCTGCAGCTGTACTGCTAAAACAACCGGACAAGATGCGATGCTACCGAACGTTTGCACACCTGTCCAAGCCAAGAGAGGCTGGATGACGAATCCCAGCTTTGCTGAAAGATTAACTTTTCAAAGAGCAACAACAAAACCATCGGGGATGCTCTGCCCAAAACAGGCCTTTTGAGCCTCAAATTACATCAAAAACACTTTTCTGTTATCAAAACGTGAGTTGCAACAAAAAAGTTCCTTTTCAATCTCATCCGCTTTTTAAAACTTCACTCATTTTGCAGAAGCCTTTTCAATTATCAAACAACAATTTTTGGTTCCCAAAATCTACTTGGTTTTATCTTCTTAATCCCTTGACCATGTCAAACATCGGCAAAAGCATGGAGGCCATTGTAAAAGCCACGACTGCCCCCATTACGACTAAAAGTATTGGTTCCAGACTGGCAATCATTTTTCTGATACTGTAACCCGTGGCTCGATCATAAAAGTCGCTGATCTTATTTAACATTCTTTCGAGGTTTCCGGATTCTTCTCCTACGGAGATCATCTGAACGGTATCCGGTGGAAACTCTTCGCTGACCTTAAGGCTTTCTGCAAGACTTTCACCCTTTTCTACGGACTGGCGCATCTGCCTGATGACCCGGCCCAATACCTGGTTATTTACCACATCGCTGACAATGTCCAGAGATTCTAAAATGGGTACACCACTGCCAACCAGTGTGCCCAATGTGCGGGCAAAACGGGAAATGCAAATCTTGCGGACTACCGGTCCTAAGATAGGCAGTTTCAAACTGACTTTATCAAATCTGAACTTACCTGTCTTAGTTCTGACGTATCTTCTTAGCCCTGAGACTATTAGTACACCCGACAGAATAATCAGATACCAAAATTGCCGAATAGCTGTGCCCAAGCCATAAAGTATGATTGTCGGTAGTGGCAAGCTGATTCCTGCACGGTTGAATATTTCTACAAATTTCGGAATAAGAACAGTAGCTAAAAAAACAATCACCCCAGTGGCTGCCACAATTAAGATTATTGGATAATATAAGGCTTCCTTTATCTTCCGTTGTAAATCCGCCTGGGCCTCAGCAAATTCGGCGTATCTGTTCAAGATCCCACCTAAATCCCCACCGGCCTCAGCGGCCTTGACCATACTTACAAGAAGATTCGGGAAGACCCGCGGGTGTTTTGCAAGCGCCTGCGAGAAGCTCTCTCCTGCCTCTACGCCTCGAGATACGCAGCCTATTACCTCGCGAAGCCTCTTATTTTCACTTTGCTTTTGCAAAGTGTCAAGACTTCTTATTATACTTAAGCTGGCATTTAACATATTGGCTAACTGAACATTAAACATAACAACATCTTGGGTTTTTATTCGCCGAAAATTCCATCCTAATTGCTCCAGTTTCAAGCCGGCGAATACCTTGGTGATTGTTACCGGGGCATATCCCATCCGCTGCAATTTCTCTGCAACATCTTCTTGAGAGATGGCCTCTAATGCACCCCTAACCAATTTACCTGTGTTATCCCTGGCTCGATAGTTGAAAGCAAGCAAAGCTTATACCTCCTCGGTAACACGCATAACTTCTTGTTTTGTAGTTATGCTATTCTCTACTTTCTTCTGTCCATCTTCGCGAAGCAGTTGCATACCTGCTTCAACTGCGGTCTTACGGATTTCATCAGCTGAAGCCTTCGCGGTGATCAATCCTCTGATTTGTTCACTGGGTATCAGTAACTCATAAATACCTATTCGTCCTCTATAGCCAGTTTGGAGGCACGCCTTGCAGCCTTTACCTTTACATTCGGCGCAAATTGTGCGTACCAACCGCTGCGACAACACTCCAATAACGGAGGATGAAATCAGAAACGGCTCGACTCCCATATCCAAAAGCCTGGTGACTGCGCCTGGAGCATCGTTGGTATGAAGAGTAGAAAAAACAAGATGACCGGTTAATGCTGCCTGAACAGCCGCTTTGGCTGTCTCTACGTTACGAATTTCTCCAACCATAATGACATCGGGATCCTGTCTTAAGATAGCAGACAAAGCGTCAGCGAATCTAAGCCCGACTTTAGGATTGACTTGCATCTGACGAATGCCTGCGAGATGGTATTCAATCGGGTCCTCAATTGTAATAATATTTACATCTTCAGAATTTATTACATTCAGGGAAGCATACAGTGTAGTAGTTTTACCCGAACCTGTAGGGCCGCAAACTAATATTATCCCGTGGGGGGAGCTAATTAATTTCTTATATTGAGTCAGGATAGAAGGCGAAAAGCCTAATTGCTTTAGTTCCAGAATTACCTGGCTTCTATCCAGAAGACGTAAAACTACATTTTCACCATAGATGGTAGGAATACAAGAGACGCGAATATCGATATCACGGCCTTCCATTTTCATCTGAATACGGCCATCCTGGGGAGCTCTTCGCTCAGAAATGTCCAGGTCAGCCATTACTTTGATGCGGGAGATAATTGCGGACTGTAAATACTTAGGTGGTCCGGTGCGCTCATGGAGCAGTCCATCTATTCTGAATCTAATTTTAAGCGTATCTTCCTCTGGTTCAATATGGATGTCGCTGGCTCCCTGACGAACCGCCTCGATAACCATCATATTAACCAGTTTTATTACCGGCGGTTCTTCGGCAATTCCCTGGAGTTTCTTCAACTCCTTCTCCTGGCCAGGCTTAACTTCCAACTTTTCCCTGTCCAAACTCCCGATTACCTCTTCCAGTGTACCTTTAGCCGAGTAATGTTGGTCCAGGGCCTTTTTAACCTCTGTCTCTGCGGCCAGCGCCGGTTCAATACTAAGACCGGTCTTCATATGCAGCTCATCCAGTGCAAAGACATCTGAAGGGTCGACCATGGCTACGGTCAAGTCGTTGCCGATTCTTAAGATGGGAATAAGAAGATGTTTTCTGGCAAGGGCCTCCGGTATCAAATCAGTGATTTCCGGATCAATAAGATAATTGGTTAAATCGACAAGTGGCAGGTCGAATTCTTGACTTAAGAACGCTGTTAAATCCTCATCGCTGATTAATCCTTTTTTAGTAAGAATTTTCCGCAGGGGCTTCGCGTCTGATTTAGCCTCTAATTCTGCCTGTCTGAGCTGTTCCTCGGTAATAAGTCCTTTTTCCACCAGGCTTTCGCCAAGCAATTTTTTCTGGGCTATAACCATCGTGCATTTTACTCCTTTAGGAGTTCTTTAATCTTCGCAAGTAAGATTTCTGGTTCAAATGGCTTGGTTATGTACGCATCAGCCCCTACTTCTTGGCCGAGCTTTATATCTTTTTCCTGCGCTTTTGCAGTAAACAATATTATAGGAGTCTTTGCATATCTCGTGTCTTTCTTAAGCAGCCCGCAAACCATATAACCATGCATCCTGGGCAGCATTAAATCTAATATGATTAAATCTGGTTTTTCAGTTTTTGCCTTCTCGAATCCTTCCCGACCGTCGTTGGCAGTTATGACTTCATAGCGATGACGCTCAAGAAACATTTTAACCGACATGACAATACTTTCTACGTCATCAACAATAAGTATCCTCTTGGTGTCTTTTTCTGCTTTTGCTGTCATTTCGTCTGCGGCTGCATCTTGAACGAGCACCGTCTGTTCGTTGTCGGACTCTTTGACAACAGCAGTACCTTCAAGCAGATTGTCTTTCGACTTTAAATGCACGAGTTCCTCTGAGTTTTCAATGTACACACCATAAAACTCTTACAATACTCCCTTTGCCTCTCTTTAAAATATAAAGTACTATTCAAAATCTCAAAGTCTGAACGTGGAGCGTCGAACTAAATCTGTACGCTCCTTCGAATTAGTCGGTGTTTTGGGGGCTTAAAATCAGTAGAAGCATCTCTTGTTTTGACTCTCGTAAAACTTGGCTTCTGAGTGGGCGCAAGAAAAGCATCCTACTTATGGACATTTTCCTGGGAGGAAAGCACATCAACTTTATCAGGGCGATTAATCATCATGTTGGTGAATTGTATAAACAAACAGCGGGAAAATGCGATTCCGTTAGGGATGGTTGGAAAGATTGGCCATAACACACAAGTACATCTGGGTGTTTATTAGGATTTTGCTGGTCAAGAAACAAGGATTTTCCCATATACGGCCTCTCGCTGTAATGTCGATTAACAGGAGGAAGTGCTGAATAGTCTTATCATAAAGCCAAATGAGATGAGGAAAATTATGGAAGTCAAGATATTAATCGCAGACAATCATAAGATCTTTCGAGAAGCTGTTGGTTCTCTGCTGAGCAATGAACCTGACATGGAAGTTGTCGGAGAAGCAGAAGATGGGCGAACTGCAGTACAGCTTGCCCGAGAATTACAGCCGAATGTCATTACGATGGAGATAAGCATGCCCAATTTGAATGGTATTGACGCCACCCGCCAGATTACTCGTGAAATGCCAAATGTTAAGGTAATAGCGATGTCAGCATGCAGAGATAGGCGTTCGGTCCGTGAAATGCTTAAAGCAGGCGCATTGGGCTATGTGACAAAGCAATGTGCATTCGAAGAACTCGTTGCCGCTATACAGAAGGTTGTTTCGAACCAGACTTATCTTAGTTCGCAGGTGAGTGGAGTAGTCATAGAAGGGTATATAAATCGCTTGTCGAAAGATGATTCAGTCTATTCAGTGTTAACACCCAGAGAGCGGGAAGTACTCCAATTAGTAGCCGAGGGCAAGTCGACGAAAGTTATCGCAAAAGAGTTGTACGTCAGTGCCAAGACTATTGAATGGCACCGCAGTCAACTTATGAAAAAATTAGGCGTAAAGAGTATAGCTGAGCTTGTTAAGTATGCCATAAACGAGGGATTAACTTGCAGTTATGCTTAGTGGGTACAATTAAAGGCACAGATAGTTATGGATAGCTAATCTCCGACAATATGAGGGGGCTATCTGTGCTAATCTAATTGTGAGGTCAGGAAGAAATGGTGAAGAATACACTTACAAATAATAATGAGTCGGAGCCAGGTGTCAATAAAATTAATTACGAGTTTTTGTGACGCGTAGCCGTCACAAATGCTCTATTGGACTGAACCGCTGACGAGTCATTTGGAGTTTCAATAACCAAACGGATTGCGCCTCATCGGTGATCAGCGGACGGATTTGTGCGATTGGATCTTGCTCGATAGGGGATGGGTTGATCTGTTTGGTGCAATCGGAGGCTTGTCAGGCGTAACCGGTGGCCAATTTGGGGTGTTTTTTCACTGGATAGATGGACTGATATTGCCACGTAACCTAAAGGTTCATGTTTCGGATTAAACTTGATCGTCGATGAGATTAAGATAAGCTCTCTCACGGTGGTGCCCTCCCTTGGCGAGGCAGGCGCCCTATCCGGACGAGCATGCCCTTCCGGCAATGGGGACATAGTCTGGGTTCTGACGGATGAGATATCTCCTCATCAATATCTTCTTCAAATCCTTCTGGTTGATCATTTCCGGATTGAGGCAAGGTCTGTTGTAACTCTAACAGTTTCTTGCGATTCGAGGGACTCCACAGACCATAGTAACGCACTTTGTGAACACCTGCCGGCAACGCATGCTGTAGAAAACGCCGGATGAACTCCCCGGCGCTGACGGTCATGGTTTTGATATAAGCACCACGTTTGGAATCTTTATACCGAAAAGTCACATTACCATTGTCGACAGAAAGGATTCGGCTGTTGGCGATGGCGACACGGTGAATGTAGCGGGCCAGATAATTAAGGACTGTACGAGTGCCATGGACGG
>CAZLIO010000076.1:0-10562 GCA_964559025.1 uncultured Pirellulales bacterium
GTCTTTGTTGGAATAAGACAGGCAACAGCAGAAATGATAAAACTGATAGACAAATTCGGTTCGTAGTTCATAAAGGAGCTAAAAAATGTTTACAGGGGCAATGGTGGCGCTGGTTACGCCTTTTCAGGAGGGCGAAATCGATTTTCAAACGCTGGATGAGCTGATTGATTTCCAATTGGCCGGCGGTATAGACGCAATAGTTCCGGTAGGGACGACCGGCGAATGCCCAACGTTAAGTCCCGAAGAGCATAAACAGGTCATCGAAAGAGTTGTCCAGGCCGTGGACGGACAGGTCCCTGTAATTGCAGGGGCCGGCTCAAACAGTACCGCTGAGGCAATTGAATATACCAAATTTTCAAAAAAGGTGGGTGCCGATGCAACTTTACAGGTCGGGCCATACTACAACAAGCCAACGCAGGAAGGATTCTATCAGCATTTTAAGGCGATAGCAGAAGAGGTTGACCTGCCCGTAGTATTGTACAACATTCCCGGCCGATGCGGAGCCGGTATGACGCCGGAAACGGTTGCACGCCTGGCCGAGCTTGAAAACATCGTCGCAATTAAAGAAGCCACCGGCAGCCTGGACCAGGCCAGTGAAATTGCGACACGATGCGATATAACCATCATCTCAGGCGATGATTCCCTCACGCTGCCGTTAGCCTCGATTGGCGGCAAGGGTGTTATCAGCGTAGTGGCGAATATCGTGCCAGCCGATGTAAAAGCAATGACCGATTTAATTCTGGAAGGAGATTTGGTCTCGGCGAGACAATGGCACAAAAAGCTGTTTACGCTGTGCAAAAGTATGCTTACCCTGGCAACCAACCCGATACCCATTAAGGCGGCAATGGCGATACTCAATATGTGCTCCGACGAATTGCGACTTCCGATGACACCGCTCGAAGAGAATAAAAAAGCTATTCTGCAACAGACCCTGAAAGACTACGGCCTGCTTTAGAAAAAACATAAGGCAGGATTCATCTTCTTCGCTTCGCACTGTTGGAAGAACTATCCTTGAGCTGGATTTGGAATGTGCCAAGGTTTGGCAGCTTTTGGCGTAAGCGGCGTATAGCTGCGGCGCTGAAGCGTCTTTTAGAAGTAATTTGCATCGAGTTTATGCTCGTGAGGCCTTCGAGGCGACGCAGTCCCGCATCGGTGAAGTCACCGCATAGACACAAGCGGCCAAGCCGTTGCATGCCGGACAGGTACAACAGGCCATCGTCGGTCAAATCATGGTCGCCATAAACCGTAAGCCAGTTAAGAAAGGTCAAGCCGGCCAGATGTGCCATCCCCGAGTCTGTGATGGTCTGCGAAGAGTTAATGTGCAATCGCCTAAGCTGCCTAAGTTCTCCCATAGACGCCAGGTCCTTATCCCGAATGGGACAGTTCCAAGCAAATTCAAGCTTTCGGAGCTTGGTCAGGCCCGAAATATCCAGGGCAGATTCATCCTTGGTAAAAGAGTACACATGCAGGTCAGTTAAGTTTGGCAGTGCAACAAGCTGAGACAGGCCCGATGTTGTTACCTTCGGTGTGCGCAGTAACAGATCGTCTAAAGACTTTAGCGCGGTCAATTTGGCCAGACCCTCGTTGGTTATCAAGACAGCATCCAAGTGAAGTTTCTTTAAGTTGTTTAGCCGGGAGATATGAGACAGGCCAGCATCGGTGATAGCCTCGTTGCTGATAGACAGGTCTTCAAGATATCGGAGGCCTTCCAGATGTTTTAGACTGGTATCAGTGAATGGCCTTTCTCGGCTGGCGCGGATACTGAGGCATTTGAGCTTCCCGAACTGCTCCAGATAGGCCATACCTTCATCGGTCAGGCTCACACCTTCGAGAGATTCGAGCGAGTCGAGGTTTGTAAGATGAGCCAGCCCCTTGTCCGTGATTGGTGACAACTGGAAATCCACCTTCTTCAGTGAACGCAGCGGCTTCAAATTCACAAGACCACGGTTGGTAATGCGGTTTATCCAGATAAAGTTCAGTTCCTCCAGTCCCGTGAGTTTTGATAGGTGTGCCAGGCCGGCATCGGTGATTTGAAGTTCCGACCCCCAAAGCTTCAACCTCCTCAGGGATTTGAGATTCGTGATGTAGGCCAGTCCATCGTCGCCGAAATTCTTGCCCGAGAGTATAAGGTACTGCAACGAGGGTAGTTTTTCGAGATGTACTAAACCGGGACCACGAATTTCAGAGACGTCGAGACGCAGCTCCCTTAGGGACGTTAGCTTTGTTAGGTGGCGCAGGCTTGAATCAGTGCGGCTACCGCTAAAAGCCAGAACTTCGAGCGAGCGTAACTCTGACATCTCAGCCAGTGCCGCGTCGCCGAATCGACCTTCAACACTCAGCACTAATTTCTTTAGTGACTTGAGTCCTTTGATGTGCTGCAGACCTTTATGAGTGACATTATTCAAAGAGAGATGCAGGACCTTCAGGCCGGTCAAACCGCCAAGATGTGGCATGATTGTCTCGTCAGGCCTTATGGCCGGCCCTTTAGAATAATCGATTATCAGCATATAGAGGTCATTCGGCCGGAGCTTCCGCAACGCTGAGAAGTCTCTTGAGTCTGCCCTGTTGACAAGGAGCTGCACTCTTTTGTCCGCAGGCACTGGAACGTCACCCATCGCCTGGCCGATATATTCCCAGTCATCATCCCAGGGACTATTATCCAGGTCATATGGGCTTGCAGGCACGCCTGTCTGTAACTTAAGCTTTCCCAGAGAGCGGTCCTTTAGAAAATGAATAATGCGTTCTTTGTTAACCGGGCCAGTTAGATTCTTTTCACCTGCAATAGTAATTGCGGACAGACAAATCCAAATCACAATTAAAATTTTTCGCTTACCGTTTAACATTGTCAGCCTCCTTAATTTTTTCATTCAGCTCGTTCAGTCCAAATCCTTCTGCGGCAACGATGTGGTTTTTATCTGTCAGGATAACCCAGGGCAGCGAACGCACGCCCCAAGCAAAACGGATTTTCTCGACATCGCCCTGAACCATTCCAACCGGGAAGGGAATTTTGTAATTTTTCACCCATTGCTTGAGTGTGCTTTCATCAACCTTCGAGGCCTGCACGGTAACAACAGCTACGCCTTCTTGCTTGAGTTGCTGAGCCTGCTTGGCGAGTTGAATAATACAACGCCGCGATGGCCGCTGGTTCATATCCCAGAAGCAGACGAGTATCATCCTACCGCCGGCTTCGTCTTCCGAGAGTTCAACTTTCAAGTCTTTCAGCTCAGGTAAGGGCCTACCAACTAACGAAACGTAAGGCCTGTGGACCCCGCTTTGTCCCAGGACAATTTTCACATCCTTATCACCAGCCTGGGCCTCAAGAAAAGCCACATCCTTATCCCTTGCACCTCCAGCCTGAAGCCTAAGAGGTCCTTTGCAGATTCGATTGATCGTGAACTTCCCTTCCGCACCAGTTACGGTTGACCGGCCCGGTTGACCTTCTTTTGCTCCGTGTAAACCCCTTACCCAGACCCTTTTGCCGACAGCAGGCCTGCCTTCGGCGTCAACGACCACGCCCGAAATCGACATATTCAAGGGCTGCAAGACAAATGTTTTCATGTTGACTCGATTCCAGGAGGCCGCCGCAATTGAAATCTCCTCAAGGTGCAAGGGGCAGTATCCTACAGCAATGACATTGATATAATAAATATCTTTCTGCTGTGGCGGAACAGCCGGTATCTCATAACGCCCATCTGTACTGGTAAATACTTCTGCTCCGACGTACGCAAACCAACCCGAGAGGCGGGCAGCAAGCTGAATTCTTGCCGCTGGAATTGGGATGCCGTTTGGGTCGGTTATACGCCCGGCTAACTTCAAAGCTGGCTTAAGCACAATGTTCATCGGCCTCGTTCGTTCTTTGATTTCGACCGCTGCGGCGAGATTACGTCGTGCATCTCGTGCGAACAAAAACCTGCGTTCGCTTTCTTTTCGATAAGTGAACTCGAACCTACCATCTTCGTCGGTACAATCCACATAAAAGCCAGGCGGTACGACCGCAACCGTTACACCAGGCACGGCTCGGCCGGACCGGTCCCGCACAGTACCTGAAACCTCTGGGTCAGAGTACAACAGGACTTTCACGCGTGCCGTCTTCTCTTTTGCTACATCGACCGGAGGGTCTGACTGAAAACCCGAATACCCCCCACCACCAGCTACGACATAGCATTGGCCAAGCGGTGCTCTCATACGTACGCGCCCATAATGGTCGGTCTTACTGACCTGGTAGAAGCAGGGACACCTGCCTAAGCTGGCACCTTGGAACACAATCACCCGGACACCTTCAACCAATCGGTTTGTGGCCGCGTTCCGAACGACAACTTCGACAAATCCCCCCTTGCTCACCCTCACGGTAATGCCATCTGTCGTTTGCCCTGCTTTGGCGACGACCTTGACATCCTTGCCCACCCACTGGGCCATTGTATCTCGCGGTGCGACCACTTGGAGAGAATATGTGTCAGCGGGCACATTCTCAAAAAGGAACCGGCCGTCCTGTCCTGAAACTATGGAGTTAGTGCAATGATACATCGCCTCTCTCTTATCGGGCCGGGCCAGCAACCTTACTCCCACAACTGGCTTGCCGGCTGGGTCCACCACCCGGCCTTGAATTTTTGCCTCCGGTGGCAAAACGATGCGAATGTCTGTCCGACCGGCTGCATAACGATAGCCGGGCGAATTGTCCGAGGCCATAAATGTGTAAACGTTTGCCTTTCCCGGGGCTGTAAAAAGAAAGTCTGCGCTCGCGTCGTCGGGAACATTGCTGAAACGAAAGCCCCCATCATTATCTGTTTCAGTGGTAAGCCAGGATTCGGGCACCTCGAGCGGAACACTTGGACCACTCAGCATTGGGTGGGTCGGGAGAATACGGACCCGAGCGCCGGCAATACCCCTGCCGGCCTCATCCACAACCGTCCCCGCCATAACACAAGGTTCTTCCAGCATGAAGGTAACTTCCTTGTCAACAGCAAACTGGGATATATGATTCCAGCCGAACGCCAGGCCCTTCTTTCTGCCAACGATCCAGGTTGCAATTCTGTCCGTAATATTGATGTTCAGGACGTAAATGCCATCCGCATTCATATTTGTTGTCTTGCCCAGCAATTCAGTTATTATCTGCCCTCCCGCATAATCGTGGAAGTCTTCATAAGCTGCAACTTCTGCACCGGCGACCGGCCGGCCATTGACGTCCACGACCTTAACACGACAGTTAACCTTTTCTCTCTTTAGCCCCAAGCCAGCAGCAACCACCGACAGACAAACCAAAACGCAAACTTGTCTTGACAACCCGCTCATAATCCGCACCTTTCAAAAATGATATGACTTGTCTTAAAAGACTAAACTAAACAGACCGTCCGCGATGTGAATATAACTTTACGATATATTATATACGCAACAAGGGGCCTTTTGTTACAAAGAAAACGAAAATTTGACATTTACGCCTTTGTTTCAAACCTGGTAAAGCCAAGAATTCCAGTGCGTTAAGAGACAAGAAAAACCCATCAAAAGCTGAAAGGATACGAAAAAAGTCGCTTTCAGCTTTTCAGCCACTGTTGTGCCTGGTGATAGGTCTGGAGTGTAGCGGAAATCATCTTGCTGACGGTGTAATTTTCTCTTAAATACTTCTGTGCGGCTTTAGCGGTTTTACGCGCGAAATCGCGTCTGTCTAAAAGCCGCTGCAGCACGCCCACTATACTAAGCTCATCATTCGGGTCAAAGATTACGGCGGTCCGGCCCTCAATAATTAAATCATCTACGCCGCCCTGACAGGCCGCGACAGCGGAACCGACACTCATCGCCTCTAACAACAAAGTATTAAAAGTAGAGCTGGGCTGAGGCTGTATGAAAATATCGCCGGTGGCAAGGACCGACCGCCAGGGCCTTAATCTCGGGACAATGGTAACAGTCTGCAAAAGACCAAGTGCAGCCAGCAATTTCCGCAATTGCCCTTCGGCCCGTCCGCCGCCACTTACAATCATCATAAATTCATATCCGTCAATCATCAGGTGCCTGACTGCGTTAAATAAATTCTCAAAGTCATCGGCATTATCCAGAGGATGAGCCATCACAATAGTCGCGGGGTGGGAAGGTTCAGAAAAACATACGTTGCCTTCGGCTACGAAAGTGCCTATCTTTATCTGCTCAATCCGCTCGGCAAGGCGAGGATAGGCTTCGGCAATATCAGCAGCAATACTTTTGGCCGGGGTAATAATTTTTGCACAATGCCCTGATGAAACAGAAAACCGAACCAAATGCTTGGCAAGGGAATTAACCATCAACACATAAGGCAAATCCAATCGACGAGCCAATCGCTTTGTAAGCAATGCTTTGCTCTCGCACAGGCAGTGTAAAACAGTAGGCTTGAATTTTGCAAGCTGTTCGACAAGCAGCTTTCTATTTAGATGCCCGGTCAACGGCAATTTAAAAACCGGGTGGCTGATAACCTCAGCGGCGCCGGTGAACAGAGAGTCCGCATCGTAGCCCGGCGGACAAACCAAAGCTACAGGAATCGACTCGTCCGCCAAACCAACCAGCAGATGCTCTAAGAATATTGAGTATTCAGATACTGTATGTTCCGATGCAATCAAAACTAATCGAAGTGATTGCTTTGTGTCTTTTTCCAATGCCAAATTCGTTTGCTCCTTGTTCGCTTACTTGCTCGTGTTTCTTATTTAGTATCGCGTATGTCGTATATTACATCGCATCTACAATTGAATAAATACAACACACAATCACAAGACAATATGCGTAATATATTATCGCAAAACCACTCTTCCAGCCATTAAAAAACAAAAAGCGCAACCATACTACAAGGTTGCGTTTTCTAAAAAACATTTACCCATAACTTTTTTCTACATAACTCCCTTTTATGCATTTTTAACCTTGCGATCATCAGTGTGTTTGTTATAGTTGATACAAAGTTATGCTATTGTTTCAGAAAAAACCAAAAGCTGTTCCTTTAATTCCATCGGCTTTTTATATTTTCCCTCGTTTGTTGACCCAGCGCCGATACCACTAAATAAGAGAGAAAATTATGAGTAGACTACTTATTGTTGCAAACAGGCTGCCATTTAATATAACAAAAAGAACAGGGAAGTTTCACTTTCGCCCCAGCCCGGGAGGTCTTGCCACCGGCTTATCTTCACTTTCGGAGTCTTATGAGCAGCTCTGGATAGGATGGCCGGGAATAACGAGCGAGAAGCTGACCGGCGAGGGAAAGGACCAAATCAGAGAAAGATTGGCTGGAGAAAATTGTCGGCCGGTATTTCTTTCGAGAAAACAAATCGACCATTATTATTTGGGATTTTGCAACAAAACTGTTTGGCCTCTTTTTCATTACTTCCCAATGCGTACTGTATATGAAGAGCACTTCTGGAAGACATATAAGCAGGTGAATCAAATCTTTTGTGATGAGATATTTGAGATTGCCGTGCCTGGTGATTATATCTGGGTTCACGATTATCAATTAATGTTACTTCCGCAACTTCTTAGGGAGAAACTGCCGGAACTCGAAATTGGCTTTTTTCTGCATATACCGTGGCCTTCATTTGAGTTGTTCCGACTCCTGCCCTGGCGAGAAGAAATTCTGAACGGTTTGCTGGGTGCCGACCTAATAGGATTCCACACCTATGACTATGTTCGACACTTTCTCAGCAGCGTGAGCAGAATAATGGGTTTCGAACATACCTTAGGCAAAGTCGGTATGGGCAACCGTGTTATCAAGGTCGATGCTTTTCCTATGGGCATCGATTACGAAAAATATTCCCAGGCCATCAGTAAAGCCGGCGTTAGGAAGGAAGTGGACAAAATACTTCAGGAAGTAGGAAAACGCAAAATCATCATATCTGTTGACAGACTGGACTACACCAAGGGTATTATCCAGCGATTAGAGGCTTTCGATTTATTCTTGTCTAAAAATCCCGAATATAAGGAAAAAGTCACGTTAATTATGGTAGCTGTCCCATCTCGCACAGGCGTTGAGGACTACAAGATGCTAAGAAACAGGCTTGAGCAACTTGTGGGAAGGATCAATGGAGAACACGGAACGATGGGCTGGATTCCAGTCTGGTATCTTTACCGATTTCTGCCCTTAAGAAGGATTACAGCACTGTACAACGCTGCCGATGTGGCTTTAGTAACGCCACTGAGGGACGGGATGAACTTAATAGCGAAAGAGTTTATAGCAACCAAAACCGAAAGCAGAGGCGTTTTGATTCTCAGCGAGATGGCCGGTGCGGCAAGTGAATTAGGCGAGGCCCTGATAGTCAATGCAAACAATAAAGGAGCAATAATAAAGGCCATCAAGGAAGCCCTCGAGATGCCCCTGTTAGAGCAAATGGAGCGCAACAGATTAATGCAGGAAAGGCTTAGACGTTATGATGTTTCAAAATGG
Source organism: uncultured Pirellulales bacterium (assembly GCA_964559025.1). Lineage (GTDB taxonomy): Bacteria > Planctomycetota > Phycisphaerae > Sedimentisphaerales > Anaerobacaceae > NIOZ-UU13. Next base: position 8,387 of record CAZLIO010000076.1, read on the forward strand.
AGCAGTGATTTTCTGAACGCGTTGTTTGATATTAAAAAAACACAGCAAGAACTCTCTGTCCGCAAACTATCCGAAACTACTAAGCAGAAATTGATTAATGATTACGCCAAAAGCCGGAAACGATTGCTACTGCTCGACTATGACGGTACGCTCGTAAGTTTTAAAGGCAAGCCTGCAGAGGCAAAACCAGATGAGGAAATTATGAGCTTGCTGCAGAGTTTATCAAGCGAACCTAAGAACAATGTTGTAGTAATAAGTGGTCGGGACAAAGCAACGTTGGCTCAATGGCTTGGCAGCCTTGACGTAGCATTAGTTGCTGAACACGGGGCATGGATTAAGCAAAGAGGTGAAGACTGGCAATGTACGCAGCATTTTGAAGCTGGCTGGAAAGATACAATCAGACCTATTCTCGAGCTTTATTCGGATCGAACCGCAGGTTCTTCGGTTGAAGAAAAGGACTTCTCGTTGGTTTGGCACTACCGTAGAGCTGACCCTGAACTTGCCTATATCAGAGAGCAGGAACTAAGAGGTGCCCTGGTGAATCTGACCGAAAACCTCGATGTCGGAGTGTTTGAAGGCAGTAAGATCCTTGAAATAAGGGGTGCCGCTGTTAACAAGGGCCGAGCAGCGGAATTTTGGACTACAAAACGAGATTGGGATTTTTTGCTGGCGGCAGGAGATGACTATACCGATGAAGAAATGTTTAGGGTACTACCTGATGAAGCGTATTCTATAAAAGTAGGAATAAATATTTCAAAAGCGCGTTTCAATGTTGATAGCCCGAATGAGATTAGGTCATTACTCAAAGAATTGGTAAGGAGTTAGTATGTTACGTCTTGAAGATTTCCGTCATATAGTACCCGACGAAACATTAGCTGAAATTTACGCCAAGGCAAGGCGACTCTACGGCAAACACATTGTCCACCTAAATGCCACATATCAGGGTGGCGGCGTAGCAGAGATTCTTTATTCTCTCGTGCTTCTAATGAATGATGTGGGTATAGATGCCGGCTGGAGAATTTTACATGGGAGCCAGGAGTTTTTTGAGATCACAAAGAGTTTCCACAATGCTCTTCAAGGGGCGAAGCTAAATTTATCGCAAAGAAAAAAACGCATATACCTTCAAGTCAACGAGAACTTTTCAAAGTTTTCCCACCTGGACCATGATTGTATCATTATTCACGACCCTCAACCACTCTCAATCATACAGTCTTACAGGAAATCCCAGCCCTGGATATGGCGATGTCATATAGACCTGACTAATCCGCATAAAGAATTATGGGATTTTCTGAAAGGCTTTTTGCTTAAATATGACCAGATTGTTGTATCGAGTGAAAAATACTTCAAAGATGACCTGCCGGTTGATCAGAGACTAATGTTGCCGGCTATTAACCCACTTAGCCAGAAGAATAAAGATATCAACGAGAAGACCATAATTGAATATATAACCAAGGCTGGCATACCCACAGACAAACCGGTAATTACCCAGGTCTCGAGGCTCGACCCATGGAAGGATCCCGAGGGAGTCATAGATGTATTTAAGCTGGTTAAGGAAAAAGTCAATTGCAGATTGGTTTTTTGCTATAACGTGGCCAGTGATGACCCAGAAGGCATGAGGATGTACAACAAGGTCCAACGAAAAGCCAATAAGTTTCTTAAACGTGGAGATATCCTCTTCGTTGTTGGAAACAATGAAACGTTGGTCAATTCTATCCAAAGATTTTCAAGTGTAATAATACAAAAGTCCATAAAGGAAGGCTTTTGCCTTTGTGTTACCGAGGCACTCTGGAAAGGCACACCGGTTGTAGCCTCAGATGTAGGGGGCATACCTTCTCAAATAGAGGATAGTGAAAATGGCTTTTTAGTTGCCCCAAAAGATACGGAAGGATTTGCAGACAGAATTATTCATTTACTTAAGAACCCTGATGATGGTAAAGCTATCGGACAGAAGGCTAAAGAAACCGTAAGGCAAAAATTCCTGATAACACGGTTGCTTTCAGACTACCTGTATATGTTAAATTCCATAATCAAATAATCATTCAACCAAGGTATTTACGCTTGTGGTGTTTGTGTGATTTGTTTTGTCAGCTCCCCCAATAGGAGGTGCATTTGGGGGTCGGATTTTTCGGCCTGGCCTATCTTGCTGCAGGCGTGCATAACAGTAGTGTGGTCTCGG